>CALGKS010000191.1 GCA_937930475.1 uncultured Collinsella sp.
TTGGGGACCTTCTTGAGCTCAAGCGTAAACGCCATGTTCTCGTATACCGTCATGTTGGGGTACAGAGCGTAGCTCTGGAACACCATGGCGATGTCGCGGTCCTTGGGCGCCACGTCGTTGACGCGCTTGCCGTCGATGAGCACGTCGCCCGAGGTAATGTCCTCCAGGCCGGCGACCATGCGCATCGTCGTGGACTTACCGCAGCCAGAGGGGCCAACGAGAACGATGAACTCCTGGTCATGCACGGTGAGGTTAAAGTCCTCCACCGCGAGCACGCCGTCTTCGGTAACCTTGAGGTTGTGCTTCTTCTCCTCGGTCTTCTTCTTTTTGCCAAAGAAGCCCTTCTTTTTGGACTCGTTGTTGGGATACACCTTCTGAACATGTTTGAGAACGATCTCGGCCATGTCTCTACCTTTCGATACGCGGCACCGCGCTGAGGGGCGCCGCTAAAACTTGCAAAACAGTTACGGCATCAGCCCTTGACGGCACCTGCCACCACGCCGTCAATGATGTACTTCTGGCAGAGGATGTACATGATGACGATGGGGACAACGACCATCATGATGCAGGCCATCATGGGGCCGAGCTCGACATGGCCGTAGCCGCCGCGGAAGTACTGGATCAAGATAGGAATGGTCTTGTACTTGGTGGAGTCGAGCGTAAGGTAGGGCAGCAGGTAGTCGTTCCAGACCCACATGGTCTCGAGAATGCCGACCGAAAGATAGGTGGGCTTCATGATGGGGAGGACGATCTTAAAGAACACCTGGACCGGGTTGCAGCCATCAATCATGGCCGCCTCTTCGATCTCGAGCGGGATGTTCTTTACAAAGCCGGCGAACATAAAGACCGCCAGGCCCGCGCCAAAGCCAAGGTAGATAAAGCAGATGTTGAACGGCGTGTTGAAGCCGATGCGGTCCGCCAAATTGGACAGCGTGAACATGAGCATCTGGAAAGGCACGACCATCGAGAACACGAACAGGTAATAGAAGAAGTTCGAGATCTTGCTGTTGACGCGCACTACGTACCAAGCGCACATGGAGCAGCACACTAGAATCAGCACGACCGACGTGACCGTGATGATGAGCGAGTACATAAACGCCGAGGCAAAGCCCTGCTCGTTAAGAGCGTGCACGTAGTTTGCAAGGCCGTTGAACGTCTCAGGCGTAAGCAAATCGAACGCCGTGGTGGTGCTGATTGCAGTTCCCTTTTTAAAGGAATTGAGCGCAATCATGAACACGGGGTAGATCCACGCGAGCGACAGAATCGTAAAGAAAATCGAGAGCGCGCGGTTAATAGCTTTATCGCGTTTCATTACTGCTGCACCTCCTTGGACCTCGTGGCCTTAAGCTGGATCATGGAGATTGCTACGACCAGGATGCAGAAGATAACCGCCTTGGCCTGACCAATGCCCTGCCATGCGATACCGGCACGCGAATAGAACGTGTTGTAGATGTTCAGGGCGAGCATCTCGGTGGAGTGTGCGGGAGCGCCGCCGGTAAGGGCGAGGTTCTGGTCGAACAGCTTAAAGCCGTTGGTGATGGACAGGAACAGGCAGATGGTAATCGTCGGCATCAGGTTAGGGATCTTAACCTTCCAAAACGTCTGCCATGCCGTGGCACCGTCGACCTTGGCGGCCTCGATGTAGTCGGACGGAATGGACTGCAGACCGGCGATGTAGATAATCATCATGTAGCCGACCTGCTGCCACAGGGTCAGAATGATAAGACCCCAGAAGCCGGCAGCGGAGTTAAGAGCAATAAGGTCGGCGCCGATGTTGGAGAGCAGGCAGTTGATCAGAATCTGCCAAATGTAGCCCAGCACGATGCCGCCGATCAGGTTAGGCATAAAGAAGATCGTACGGAAGATGTTGGTGCCCTTGAGTGCCTTGCGGGTGAGCGCCTGCGCGATGGCCAGGGCGATCACGTTGATGAGCACCGTCGACAGGAAAGCAAACGCCACCGTAAAGAAGAACGACGTGGCAAACTGCGGATCGGACAGTGCACGCACGTAGTTCTCGATACCGACAAAGTGCGTGTTGTTAATGGTAATAAACTGGCAGAACGAGAGATAGAAACCCTGGATAAAGGGGATCACGAACCCGATCATAAACGCCAGGCACGTGGGCAGCATAAAGAGCGGCCACCAGCGCTTGAGTGCTTTGCCCATAGAAGGGTCCTTTCAATATGCAGGGGGCGGGCAAACCAACGTCTGCCCGCCCCCTGTCGCTAATCAGATAGCTTGGGCAGCAACTGCTTACTCGGAAGCAGCCTTCTCGGTCTTCCAGCCATCCACGAAGGCGTTCTTGACGCCGTCCCACTTGCTGTTGTCGGCAGCATAGGCGATCAGAGCCTGCTTGAGGTTCTTCTTCCACTCCTCAGAGGGGATGTAGACGAAGTCCCAAGCAACGGTCTTCTTGCCGTCCTTGGCCATAGCAACGGCCTGCTGCGAGAAGACGTTGGTGGTTTCCTTAGCGCTCTTGAACGGGGCGGTCAGACCCATCTTGTCAGCGATGATGCTGGTGGCGGTGTCAGAAGTGACGCACCAATACATGAAGTCCTCGGTGGCCTTCTGGGCATCCTCGGAAGCCTGGGAGCTGACGCACCAGTAGTTCTCGCCGCCGGAGCACAGGCCCTGGTTCTCCTCGCCGTCGACACCGATGTAGATGGGCATCATGCCAATCTGATCGTCGGTCATGCCGGCCTTGATGAGGTCAGAGTAGGCCCAAGAGCCGTTCTGGTAGAAGACGGCCTTGCCGGTTGCGAACTCGTTGGTGGCGTCGTCGCCAGTCTTGGAAGCGAGCTGCGAAGGATCGCAGGTGGAGTCGGTGATGTACAGGTCGAAGATCTGCTTGTAGTTGTCGAGGAACTCGCCCTTGATCTCGTCGTCCTCCTGGTTGTGCTCCTTCTCGAACTCGAAATAGAGCGGCAGGTTGGCGAGGTGGGTGGTGTAGCGCCAGCTGGAGGAGTCGTCCATGCCGGCGGAAGTGAAGGC
>CALGKS010000192.1 GCA_937930475.1 uncultured Collinsella sp.
GTAGTTTCTGCCGAAAGTTCCACCGAGCACGCGAGGTGGAACGAATCATAGAACTATCGCCGTCCCTTCGATTCGTGCAGCCTTGGACCTTTCGCATCTAGTCACCAAGGCAACACGCTGCCGCGTCATGATGGGATCAAACGTGAGCGATACAAAGCTAAAGCCAGCAACCAAAAAGCCTGCTACCCGCAAAGCCGCCCCGCACGCACCGGAGCTCTCCAAGGACGATGTCTACCTGTTTGGCATTGGCATGTGGGAGCGCAGCTGGGAAAAGATGGGCGCTCACCCCGACACGCAGAACCGTACGCGCGGCTGGCGCTTTTGCGTTTGGGCGCCCGATGTAAAAAGCGTCTATGTCATTGGCGAATTTAACGACTGGGATGAGGAAGCCAACCCGCTGGTGCCCATGCATACGAGCGCTATTTGGGAAGGCTTTATTCCTGGCGCCGAGCAGGGTCAGCTCTATAAGTACCTTATCGAGACCAACGAGGGCGAAAAGCTCTACAAGGCCGATCCGTATGCCTTTAAGGCCGAGTGCCCTCCGGGTACCGCCAGCGTGCTGTGGACCCTCGATGGCTACCAGTGGAACGACGCCGCATGGCTTAAGCGACGCGCCAGCCACAACCATATGTCGCAGCCCCTTAACATCTACGAGGTACATATTGGATCGTGGAAGCGCCACGGCGACGCGCCGCAGGGCGAGCCGGACGAGTACGGCAACTACCCCGGTCCCATGGATCCCTTCCCCGCGCAGCGCGGCGAGTTTTACACCTACGACGACCTGTCGGTGGAGCTCGTGGACTACGTGCGCGACATGGGCTATACGCATATCGAGGTCATGCCGCTCATGGAGCATCCTTTCGATGGCTCCTGGGGCTACCAGACGACTGGCTACTATGCCGCCACGTCGCGTTACGGCAACCCGCAACAGCTCATGCACTTTATCGATGCGTGCCACGAGGCGGGCATCGGCGTGATCATGGACTGGGTGCCCGGCGGTTTTTGCGCCGACTCCCACGGCCTTGCCACCTTTAACGGCCACATGCTGTTTGAGCACGAAATTCACCCCAACTGGGGCACGCACAAGTTCGACTTCGCCCGCGGTGAGGTCCGATCCTTCCTGGTCTCCAACGTGCTGTACTGGCTCGAGAACTTCCACGTGGACGGCATTCGCATGGACGGCGTGTCCAGCATGCTGTACCTCAACTTTGGCATCGACGATCCCGGCCAAAAGAAGTTCAACAAGTATGGTACCGAGGAGGACCTGGACGCCAGCGCGTTTATCCGCCAGGTCAACTGCGCCGTGGAGGCGCGCTACCCCGACGTGATGATGATGGCCGAGGAGTCCACCGCGTGGCCGCTCGTGACCTATCCGCCGCAGGACGGCGGCCTAGGCTTCCACTACAAGTGGGACATGGGCTGGATGAACGACACCCTGCACTACATGCAGACCGATTTTCCGTGGCGCCCCGGCAACCACGGCCTGCTCACGTTCTCCATCATGTATGCCTTTACCGAGAACTTTATCTGCCCGCTGAGCCACGACGAGGTCGTGCACGGCAAGTGCTCGCTCATCGGCCGCATGCCGGGCGACTGGTGGCGCCAGTTTGCCGGCCTGCGCACGCTCGCCTTCTACCAGATGACGCATCCCGGTGCCAAGCTCAACTTTATGGGCAACGAGATCGGCCAGTTTATCGAGTGGCGCTACTACGAGTCCATCCAGTGGTTCCTGACCGAGGAGTACGAGACCCACAAGCATCATCAGGCGTTCATTAAAGCGCTCAATCACCTGTACACCGCCGAGCCCGCCCTGTACGAGCGCGGCTACACCGACGACGGCTTTACCTGGATCGATGCGGACAACTCCAAACAGTCCATCGTGAGCTTTGTGCGCCAGGGCGAGGACATCGACGACGACCTGGTGATCCTGATTAACTTTGATCCGGCGAGCTACGAGAGCTTCCGTGTGGGCGTGCCGCGCGAGGGTGACTGGGAGGTCATCTTCGATTCTGACCGTCCTGAGTATGGCGGCAGCGGCTATGCCGGCGAGGAGCCCTACACCTGCTCGAGCGAGCCCTATCCCTGGAACGGGCAGATGGACTCCATCGAGATCAAGGTGCCCGGCCTGGCTGGCGTGGTGCTTAAGCG
>CALGKS010000193.1 GCA_937930475.1 uncultured Collinsella sp.
TTGATGACCAGCGGAATCCCCGCCTCGCGCATGGCATCGCCCATATCGGGCCACGGCACGTAGCCGCGCTCGCAGGAAATGCCCTCGGCCTGATTAAGGATGTTGTAGAGAATGGCGATGCCCTGGTTGGGCAGACCGACCTCATACACGTCAGGATAGATCATGCAGCAGCGATAGTCGGCATCGGCCTTTGAGAGCGTGCCCCACTCGTGGTCGATATAGCGACTCGGCTTTTCGACCTTGGCGAGCAGCGGCTCAATCAGATGAAAACAGTCTTGGTATGGAACGCGCAAAAGAAACCCCTAAGCAGCGAGATCGGATGCATCCTCGAAAGGACTCATGGGACGGGTGGCACCGGCGACCGTGGTCACCAGGTCGCGAACGCGCGAGAACGTGGCAGCAGCGACCTCGTTGGCGCGACTGTAGTCCACGTCGCGCTCATAGAGCGACACGAGCGCGCGGCCCATGCCATAGGTACCCGCGGCGGCGGTAAGCGCCTTAACGGCAAAGCCGATGTGCGGCGTCTGCTTCACCAATGCGCGGGTGACGGCGCGAATCACCAGACCGCCGGCGAGCACGCCCGCGACCTCGTAGCCGCGCTCGGGCTTAATGCCGCGCCCAAAGATGGCCGCGAGCTCAAAGAGCATGCCCACCTGCGCCAGCGCCATCACGGGATAGTCGGCACCCGGCAAAAACACCAGGGCGCCCGTCGCCATGTTGGTGAGCGCGCACGAGGTAATGATGCGATTTGCCGCCGCGATGCGCATAAAGGCAAAGTTTGCGGCAAAAGCCGTCTCCTTATCCGTACGATCGAGGATCCAGCGGGCAAGCGTCTCGAGCAGATAGGTCTTATCGGTCGCCGCCACCACGCCGAGCATGGGCGTAGATTCCTCAACGAACGGCGCCTCGACGGCGGACTCGGCAAGCACGCACACGGGCGCGCCGGCAATCACGAGCTCCTGCACAGCACTCTCCAGGCGGTCGGATCCACACGAGAGGACCAGCACCACGTCGGTATCGGCCTTGGGAACGATACGGTCCTCCCCCAGGCGATCAACACGCACAATACCCGAAGTCGTCTGCGGCACAAAAGCATCGCGCACCGTCTCGACCAAAAAGCGAGACGCAGTCGAATCAAGGTAAACCGAGACACGCACCGGTGTATCGGAATCCTTCTTAACAGACGCGCCCATCTTAAAAGCGCTGGTCAACTTATCTACGGGAATCTTCATGGCAAACCCCTCCAGCGGTTACGCGGCGCCCGAACGATGCCGCCATATGGATTGTACGATACCCACCGTCAGCAACTGAATCATCATCGACGACGAACCAAAACTAATAAACGGCAGCGGAATACCGGTAATCGGCATCATGCCAATGCACATGCCGATGTTCTCGAAGGTCTGGAACGCCCACATGCCGACGATACCCACGCACGATAGGCGCAAGAACAATGACTCGCACTTAAAGGCAACGCGGATTGTCGAAAAGATCAGCAGAACGTAGAGGCACAGAAGCAAAAAGGAACCGCAGAAGCCGAACGTCTCGGACAGGAAGGCGAAGACGAAGTCGGTGTGGAACTCGGGTAGAAAGCCACCGGCCGACTGCGTCGCGTGGCCCAGCCCCTTACCAAAGAAGCCACCCGAGCCGACGGCAATGAGCGACTGCTGCAGGTTGTAGGCATCATCCGAATCGGCTTTGTCGGGGTCGATGAAGACTGTCAGACGGTTCATCTGATACTGCTTGATTAGCACGTCGTGGCCAAGGAGCGAATCAAAGACCGAGTCGAGCGCCAAGATGAGCGCAATCAAACCAACCAGCAGGGCCAAGGTCGACAGCACCCATTCGCGGCGTGCACCGCTCATGCAGATGACGATGGCGCCCGAGACCAGCACGACCAGGCCCGAGCC
>CALGKS010000194.1 GCA_937930475.1 uncultured Collinsella sp.
TTGTTGGGCAGGATGATGACCGAGGTCGCGTTGACCTGGTCGACGGCGCCCAGCAAGTCGGCGGTCGAGGGGTTCATGGTCTGGCCACCCGACACGATCACATCGACGCCGAGGGACTTGAGGATGTCGGCCTCGCCGGAACCGGCGGCAACGGCGACAAAGCCCAGGGCCTTCGCGGGCTCGGCGGCCTTCTCCTGGTCCTCGTGGATCTTAGCGGTACGGTCGTGGGCCTCCATCTCCATGTTGTGGATAAAGACCTCATAAATCTGACCGAGCTGCAGCATGTGCTCGAGCACCAGGTTGGGGGTGTTGGAGTGCACGTGGATCTTGTAGTCGGGGTAGGCACCAACGAGCAGCTCACAGTCGCCCATAGAGCCCAGGAACTTCAGGCACTCGTCCTCGTCAAACGGGGCGTCGGCCTTAAAGAGGAACTCGTTGCAGTAGCGGAACTCCGAGCCCTCCCAGTCGTCGTTAGCCTCGATCTCAACACGGCCAAGAGCGGCATCGCGAGCAGAGCCGGCGGAATCGAACGTAGCGGAGAAATCCTCGACCACGGTGCTGCGGCCAAGGGCGGCGGCAACAAAGTTCTCCAAGAAGATGGCAAAGCCAAAGGCGCCGGAGTCGACCACGCCGTTCTCCTTGAGGACGGGCAGCAGGTCGGGCGTGCGGGCGACGGACTGGTAGGCCTCGACGACGATGGCGTCGAGCGCATCCTCGGCAGAGAACTTCTTCTTCTCGCACTCGTCTGCCTTCGTCGAAACATCACGCAGGACCGTGAGGATCGTGCCCTCGATGGGCTTACGAACAGCCTGGAAGGCAACCTTGACGGCGCGACGGAAGGCGAAGGCGATATTGGCGGACGTAATGGGCTCATCGGCAGAGACAAGGCCCTCGGCCACACCGCGCAGGATCTGCGAGGTGATGACGCCGGAGTTGCCGCGGGCGCCCATCAGGGAGCCGTGGGTGATGGCGCCAGCAATGGCCTCCATGTCGGCATCGGCGGGAAGGGCGGAAAGCTCCTTGGTCACCGAGGCGAGCGTAAGCGACATGTTGGTGCCGGTGTCACCGTCGGGTACGGGGAAGACGTTGAGCTTGTTGATCTCCTCGGCCTTTTCGGAAACGGCAGCCGCAGCGATCGGAAAACAGGTGCGAATGGTCTTTGCAATCATGAGTGGTGAAATCTCCGTATTCGGATGCTAGTTCAGACGGCTCTTGAGCGCGTCGATGTGAATGCCGATCTTAAGGCTGGCGGGATCGATTTGGGCGATCTCCTGCAAAGTGAAGGCGACGGAGCTCGAAAGATTGTGGCAGACGGACTTCATGTTGACGCCGTTCTCGAGCACGACGTGAAGGTCGACCGTAAGGCCGTTCTCGTCGGCGGAAACAAGCACGCCCTTGCGGAGGCGCTGGCCGGCAAGCAGGCGCACGCTCTCGGCGCCCTGCAGCTGTTCGGCCATACCGACGACGCCGTAGCACGTCATCGCGGCATAACCGGCAATATCGGCAATAACGTCGTTCGAGACGCTCAGGCTGCCGTTAATGGTCTCAGACACAAGAATCTCCTTTTCTGGTGCTCGCGGCACCATGTCGTGGGAGCAATCATTCCAACATTTTACAACGACCGCGCCATGTTAAGGCCACGGGGTTCGCGATTACATCCTCGACACGAAATGTTGATACGGTAACGTTCGCCACCGGCGATCGCGGCATGAAAAAACCCGCCGTATAAGCGACGGGTTTTACAACCTGGCTCCCCGGGTAGGACTCGAACCTACAACAGCGCGGTTAACAGCCGCGTGCTCTACCATTGAGCTACCGAGGAATTTAAAGCCCAGCGGAATGGGCTGAGAAATTCTGGCTCCCCGGGTAGGACTCGAACCTACAACAGCGCGGTTAACAGCCGCGTGCT
>CALGKS010000195.1 GCA_937930475.1 uncultured Collinsella sp.
GGAAAAATCGATGAGCAACGATCGCGCCTTGTCGGGCTCGGTTCGAACGAGCGACACGATAGTGCTAATGGTATTGAATAGAAAATGCGGGTCGACCTGCGACTGCAGGGCGCGAAGCTCAACGCGGGCTGTGAGCTCGTCCTGGCGCTCGAGCTCAAAGCTGGCGAGCTGCGTGGAAATGAGATCGGCAAAACCCGAGGCAAGGGCCGTCTGGCGCATATCGATGCTGCTCAGGCGGGGGTAATACAGCTCGAGCGTGCCCACACAATGCCCGCGCACGGTAAGCGGTGCGACAATACCGGCGCGCAGGCGGGGAAAATAACCGCCCGTCTCATTGGAGGTGTCACGCGAAAACACGCTCTGCTCGCCCGTCTCAATCACACTGAGCGTGGTCTTGAGCACGACCGGGGTGCCGGCAGGGCACTTTGCCGAGTCCTCGCCCCAGCTTGCCAACACCTGTTTGCCATCGGTAAAGCAGATGGCAGAGGCGATGGTCTCGGACAGGATAATTTTAGAGGCGCCCAGGGCCGCTTCGGGCGTAAGGCCGCGCGACGTGTAGGCGAATATTTTTGATGCGATGGCGAGCGTACGGTCGGTTGCGCTCGATGTGAGGTCGTCGGGGACCACAAAGACATACGAGAAAAAGAAGCACAGCATGACCAGGCCGGCAATAACGACAACGCCCGGAACGGGATTGGGATTATCGGTTAAATCCCAGATAAGCAGCAGGATAAGCGCCGGAACGACAACACCGAGCAGGATGGCCTGGACCACATGCTGGGCCGTACGAAAGACCTTGGTAGAGTTATAGCTCTTGCCCAGAATCAGCCTGTTTAAATCCACCGTCATCCCCTTTTATCTATCGCACCCATAGCAATAAAGAGGGCCGCAAGCGACCCTCTCCATTGCATTATGCAATCAAATACTGTGTTTTACATCCAGTCGTCGATGAACGGTAGTTTAGGCGCTGTATTTGTTGGCCTCGCCAAAGGTGCCTGCCTCGACGATCCAGCCGTCCTTCATGATGACGTCCATGTTGTCGGTGTTGAGCACGTGGATGTCGGCGGCGACGTCACCGTTAACGACCAGCAGGTCGGCGCACTTGCCGGCCTCGATAGAACCGGTCTCGTCCTCGATGTGGCACATCTTGGCACCGTTGAGGGTGGCGCAGGTGATGGTCTCGACCGGGGTGAAGCCGATCTTGTCGACGAACTCGTACATCTCCTCGATGGAGCAGGTGCCGTACGGGGTGACGAAGGAGAAGGAGTCGGAGCCGATCGTCATGACGACGCCACGCTTCTTGGCCTCGCGCAGGCAGTCGTAGTTGCGCTGCAGCTCCTTCTCGACCAGGGTGCCCTCGTACTTGTCGTGCAGCTCGGGGACGTAGACGGGCGGATAGGTGGCGTACCAAGTGGGCAGGAAGGCGATCGTCGGGGTGAAGAAGGTGCCCTGCTCGGCCATGAGGTCCATGGTGCGCTCATCGATATCGAAGCCGTGAATCAGCTGCTCGCAGCCAAAGCGAACGGAATCGTAGGCAGCGGCGTGGTTGTTGTAGCAGTGGCTCCACACGGGGATGCCGACCATCTTTGCCTCTTCGACCACGGCCTGGATCTCCTCGGAGCAATAGTGCTGGTCGCGACCGGAGTCCCAGCGCCAGATGCCGCCACCGGTAGCCCAGATCTTGATGGCATCGGGGTTCTCGCGCAGGCGACGACGGACGGCCTTGCGCAGATCCCAAGGACCGTCGACCTGGTCGCCCCAGGGATGGGATTCCTTGTTGAGCTCCTGGGTGCAGTGGTGGGAGTCACCGTGGCCGGCAACGCGGCAGAAGCCGAGGCCGGTGGCCAGAACGCGCGGGCCCTTAAAGACGCCCTTGTCGATGCAGTCACGGATCTGGATACCAAAGCGGCCGATCTCGCAGACGGTGGTGAGGCCGTGGGTGAGGCAGTCGTAGGCCTGCTTGACGGCGACGGCCTGCTTCTCGAGGAGCGGCTGCATGACCCAATCGGTGTCATCGTCGGTCAGGTTGCCCGAGAAGTGCAGGTGGGTGTCGATCAGGCCGGGAAGGACGGTCTTGCCGGCGGCGTCGATGACCTCAACGCCCTCGGGAAGGTCCTGCACAACACCTGCGTACTCGATCTTGCCGTTGTCGTCGACGAGAACGAGGGAGTTCTCGACCGGCTCGGCACCGGTACCGTCGATGAGCTTGCCGCCAACGATTGCATACTTAGTGGACATGGTTCCTCCTTATGGATCCATATATGTGGGCGAGGCCGTGTTGGGTCGCGGCCTCACAAAGCTACCCAAGTGATGCCGGGTTCGGTGCGCGGGAGAGAGGGCCCCGCGCACCCGATCCGCCCCGGCTAGGCGTTACTTTTTGCGGGAATTGGTGAAAGCCATGAGAGCCAGGCCAATAGCCAGCCAGCCGATCACGATGCTCCACTCCACCATGTTGAGGGAGGCGGGAGAGAACGGAATCACGAGCAGGCCGATGATGATGGCGCAGGCAGCGATAGCGAGGCCGATGCCAAACTTGCCGCCGGGCACCTCGTAGGGACGAGGCAGGTCGGGCTCGGTGAAGCGCATGCGCAGGCAGGCGAGGGCGACCATGCCGCAGGAGAAGATGAAGGCGAGAGCCGACACGTTGGTCAGAGGAATGAGCATATTCTTGCCCAGGAACGGACCGATGACGGTGATGACGCCCAGAACGACGCAGGCGAGCTTGGGAGCGCCGGACTTGGGGTCGACCTCGGCGAACTTCTCGGGCAGCTGGCCCTTGCGGCCCATGGCGAGCATGATGCGGCTCGTGGCGCCGTAGAAGGAGTTCATCGGGCCCATGGGTCCAAGCGTGGCGATGACGAGCATGGCCAGGTACAGGAGCATGTTGATACCCTTGAGGCAGGCAAGCGCGGGAACCGGGCTCTTAACAAACTCATGCCAGTCGAGGATGGTGCCGAACGAGTAGATGCAGACCATGTAGAAGCCGCCGGCGGCCAGCAGGGCCAGGGAGATGATCTTGCCGAACTTGTTCCAGTTGAGGCCCTCGGCTGCTTCCTCAGCCTGCTGAGGAATGGTGTCGAAACCGGCGTAGAAGAACGGAGTCAGAACCAGGACCGACACGATGCCGGCGAACAGGCTGGTGCTCTCGGTAGCGGCCTTGCCGCCGCCAGCACCGGCAACCTGGGAGAACACGGGCATGGCGTTATCCGGCGAGCCGGTGAACAGCGAGACGCCCATGGCGAGCAGCATGCCGCAGAGCAGGGCCTTGGTCAGGAAGGCCTGGAGCTTGGCGGCCGAGCTGGCACCGCGGAAGTTGAGGAAGATGACGTAGACTGCAAAGCCGAGCGCAATCAGCGTCGGGAACAGGTAAACGTCGGCGCCCAGGATGGTGTAGAGCTTGACGGCGCGCAGCCACTCAAGACCGGGCAGGCTGCCGAACATCTCGGACACGAGGGTCGAAATAGCGATGGCCTCCCACGGGCACAGGATGCCGTTGCCCAGAGCCAGGAGCCAACCGGTGATGTAGCTCAGCGTACGGCCAAAGCTACGATCGACATACTCGACGATGCCGCCCGAGATGGGGATAGCAGCCGTGAGCTCACCGAAAACAGCTCCGACGGGCACGAGGAAGATTGCACCCAAGAGGAATGCGATCATAGCGGGAACGGGACCGCCGCCCACGACCATCCAGTCGCCGACCTGCAGAACCCAACCGGTACCGATGATGGCACCGAAACCGATGGTGAAGAAGTTCCAGAGCGAAAGCGTTTTCTTCATGCCGCCGTTATCCTCGACTGCAACTTCTGCGTTCTTGTCCGCCATTGTTCCCCTCCTTTCCTTTTTGACGCCCCTTGACGTCACCCCTTGCGCGGTCTGTTTTGCCGCGCTCTTTTATTTCGTGGCTTTAAGATACGGCCTTGGCGCAGCAGCTCCGCTTGTAGCTCGACCGAAGGCAGAACTGCAAAACGAGCGGCGCCGTTTTTGGGACGAACGGCACGGTTTGCCGCTCATTGTTGCCGCCCGCCCGACGGGCGTACGCTCATCGGACGCATATAGAGATGTTTTTGAGGCCGTGTGTTTTGCGCCTTTCGTACCGTTTACCGAGCTTTTGACGCGCAGACCCATTTGTTGCACATCTTTTTTGTAGGATGGACAGGTTATACATGAGACAAGGCGGTACGAATGGCATACGGATACAACGACGGTGATCAACGGCGACAAAGCGTTCGCCTTGCTGGCCGTACCACGCCTACGCCCAGAAGTGCCACGAGCAGCAATCCGCAACGCCTCCAAGAGCAACCCAGGCCTTCGTCTCGGCAGCAGTCAAGCAGAACACGGCAGAGTGGCCGTCTGAGCACGGGCACAAGCGCGCAGCAAGATAGCCGCTTGGGCGCGCGCACTCGACAGCGTCAGGCCGAGGTTCCGCAGCTGCGCCGCAACGGCGTACGTCAGCCCGGCATCCATATCAACCGCTTCTTTTCGCATCCCCAAGGCGGACGCGACGGCAAGCCTTACCGCTCGACATCGCACGTGAATGCCCCCGCCCTGCCGGCTCGTCGACTTCGCCTCGCACTGTGCTCTATCCTTACCTGTCTGGTCTTTGTGCTTATGAGCTCCTGTATGTCCCACGGGTCGGCCGGTCTCGAGCCCACCGCCGAGGACAAGCTGCTCAAGGCCCCCGTCGCACCCGGTTATTCTTTCGCCTTTTCGACCCCACGCTCGCAATGGCAAGCCGGCACGATGCCCCATATCTATCAGATCGACCCTGCGTGGTCGGAGCTGCCTTACGCCGGCGGCACCATCCGCCAAAATGCCTGCGGGCCCACGTGCCTCACCATGGTCTACATCTTTAAGACGGGACGCACCAATATGACCCCCGTCGATATGTGCGCGCTTTCCGAGGCGGGCAATTACGCCCCCACCGGTGCAACCGAATGGTCGTTTATGACGAGTGGCGCGTGGCAGTTGGGACTTAACGGAACGGAACTCCATATCGATCGCAGCTCCATCACTCAGGCGCTGCGTTCGGGAGCACCCGTTATCGCCGCCGTTCGGCCGGGCACCTTTACCAGCGTTGGACACTACATTGTGCTTTACGGTATTGACGACGCCGATCAGATTGGAGTCTTCGATCCCAACTCGGCCAGCCGCAGCGCCCGCCGCTGGGGCGTCGTAGAAGTCCTCAACGAAATCGAAGCCATGTGGGCCTACTACTAGTCGTTGGGGACAGACTAGGCACTCATTGGGGACAGACTTAAATGAGTGGTCGTCGGGGACAGTCTTACGGACGCCGGCCGAGAGCAGACGAAAAGGGCCATCCCGAACTGCTTGGAACTGCCAGCACGGAAAGCGCATCCTGCTTTGGGGCCCAATAGCGGGGTGCGCTTTCCGTTAGCGGCCCGTTTGGGAAACTAGGGACCGCTTTTCGACAATAATCCGGGATGCATTTTCCGATTGAGGGCCTCAAGGGAAACCGCACCCCATGTTGGACGCTCATTCTGGGATGTGCTTTCCGCAGTTGATCGATGCGGCCTTTAAGGACTGTCCCAAGCTGCCGGCAGGAAAGGAACGTCCCCAAGTGCCGGGTTTCCGCAGCCTGCAATGCTCCTCATGAACAGCCGCCTCAATAACAAAAGCCCCCGCGGCCGAAGCGGACCGCGGGGGCAACAGACCTGCAAGAGTTAACTCAAGTCCTCGCCATTTGATGCAATGACCTTTTGGTACCAGCAGAAGCTGTCCTTTCGGTAGCGATCGAACGTGCCTTTGCCCATATCATCGGCATCAACATAAACAAAGCCATAGCGCTTCTTCATCTGCCCCGTCGAGGCCGACACCAAATCGATACAGCCCCACGGCGTGTATCCCATCAGGTCAACACCGTCCTCGACAATTGCATCGCGCAGCGCAAGAATATGCCTTCGCAGGTAATCAATATGATACGCATCGTGGACTTTGCCGTCTTCCAGCGCATCGAGTCCGCCCACACCGTTCTCGGCGATAAAGAGCGGAAGATGGTAACGATCGTGGTAGCCGGCAAGCGTCACGCGCAAACCCAGCGCATCGATCTGCCACTTCCAGGCAGTCTCTTTATCCTTGAGGTACGGATTGCGCAGTGTCGGGAACACGTTGCCCTCCGCCTTCTCGGCGATCACCTGATCATCGGCGCACACCAAGCGCGAGCAATAGTACGAGAACGAGATGAAGTCGACCGTATGCTCTGCCAGATACTCCGTATCGCCCGGCTCAAAGGGCACGTGAACACCCTCTTTCTCGAGTGCACGCAGCTTCCAAGCAGGATAGGCGCCCGCAGCCATCACGTCTGTGTAGAAGTAGCGGCCGCGGTCCTCCTCATACGCAAGCCATACGTCCTCGGGCGCACAACGGTACGGATAGGTCGCACCGGCAGCGACCATGCAACCCACCTTGTTTGCGGGATCGATCTTGTGCAGAATCTCGACAGCGCGAGCGCTCGCCATAAACATATGGTGCGAGAACGCCGCAGTCACGGCTGCACGGTCACGCTCATCCTCGAGCGTGACACCCGCGTTGAGATAGGACAGCGCCACGCTGTTGATCTCGTTGAACGTAAGCCAATAACGCACGAGGCCCTGGTACGCGCGTCCGACGGTCTCGACGTAGTGCGCATACCGCTCGATCATCTCTCGGCTTTGCCAGCCACCATAGCGCTCGACCAGAGCCAACGGATAGTCGTAGTGCGACAGCGTCACAAGCGGCTCGATTCCATGCTCGCGCAGCGCCTCGAATACCTGACGGTAAAACTCCAAGCCCTCGCCGTTGGGCTCGGCCTCCATCCCTGTGGGAAAAATACGGCTCCAGCAAATTGAAAGACGCAGGCACTTAAAGCCCATCTCGGCAAAGAGCTCGACATCCTCGTGCCAATGATGGAAGAAGTCGTTGCCCCAGCGGCATGGATACAGCCTGTCCGGATCGTCCACGGGCTTTTGCCTGCCAAACATTACATCCCAGCGGTCGGAACCCTGTGGGATCAGGTCGGAGTGCGACATGCCGCGGCCGCCCTCGTTCCAGCCCCCTTCGGCCTGGTTGGCGGCGAGGGCACCACCCCACAAAAAGCCCTCGGGCATACCGGCGGCAGACGTTCTGTCAAAGTAACTCATGCTACTCAGCATCCTCGGCAGAAGCTGCCGCGGCGTTCTCCTGCTCCTGAGCCAGGAGCTGGTTATCGTACACCTTAAAGAACGGGTACCAGACCACAGCCATGACCACGATCAAAACGATCGTAAACACCCAGATGCGCGGGTCGAGGCACTGGACAAAGCCCTGAACGAAGATGGGGAACGTGCCGCTCACCAAGATGTAGAAGTTAGAGACAAGACCCAGTGAGACCGCACCCCAATACAGCAGGGCCGAGATCATGCCGCCTAGCACAAACGGAATCATGAGGATCGGGTTGAAGATGATGGGCGCGCCGAAGATCGCGGGCTCGGAGATACGGAAGAAGCTCGGCACGATCGATGCCCTGCCAAATGCCTTGAGCTGCTGCGACTTTGCCCTAAACGCGCAGAGCGCCACAAAAGAGAACGTATTACCCGTGCCGCCGATGAGGTTGATGGCCAACGACATGAGCACCGGGTGGAACTCAAGCGGCTGCCCGGCAGCATAGAGCGAGGCGTTGGCGGCAAAGGCGGCAAGCGAGACCGGGGCGGTGATGGGCATTACGATCATGTTGCCGTGGACGCCAAAGCACCAAAACAGCAGCGTCATGAAGCAGATAAGCAGTGCGCCGGGCACAGAGTCAACTGCGACGGAAAGCGGGGCAGCGAGCAGCTTCTCGATAACCGAGGGGATGGACAGCGCGGGATCGATCATCTGGATCAGCAGGTTGCCGCCAAAGAAGATGAGGATGTTGGCGAGCATAGGTACGATGGCGCCAAAGGTTTCGGACAAAAACGGCGGCACGCCATCGGGCATCTTGATGGTGATGCCCTTGGTCTGGCAGAAGCGCGTGACCTCGACGGAGACCAAGGCAACGATGATGGCGGTAAACAGGCCCTGCGCACCCAGATAGGTGCAGGGGACCGCCTGGAGCACGGACTCGTCAGCAAGCTGGTAGTAGGACGACGGCGCCGCGGCGATCAGGAACATCACCAGCGAGGTCATGCCGGCGTTAAGCTTGGGCATCTTGTAGGTGCCCGCCAGGTTATAGGCGATTGCGAACGTCACGATCACCGACAGTATGCCCATCGTCATATTGAAGGGGATGAGCAGCGTGAGCTTATTGGCCGTCGCAAAATCGAGCCAAGGGCCAAAGACGGACCAGAACCCGCCCTGCGCCACCAGGTCGGCCGTGACCGGCGGGTTGGCGAGGATCATAAAGACGGCAGATACCAAGATGAAGCTGATCGCGCTCATAAAGCCCTTTTGCATGGAGGCAAAGTGGCGCTCGGTGCCGCAGAAATTGGCGATAGGGGTCAGTTTTTCCTGAAGCAGGGTCATGAACTTCTCCATGGTCGCCTCCTAACCCAACAGCGACTGGGCGAGTGCCAGCACGTTGGCGGCGTTGCCCATGCCGTAGTCCTGTGCGGGGATGACCGCGATCGGCTTACCGCTCCCCTGCTTGACGGTGTTGAGCTGGTAGGACACCTGCGGCCCCAAGAGCAGCACGTCATAATTGGCGCACGTCTCCTGATACTCGCCGATACCCACCGCATCGATATCGAGCTCGATGCCGTTTTGCTCCGCATATTTCTCGAGTTTCTTCATCAGAATGCTTGTAGACAGACCAGCTGCGCAAACAAGAAGGATCTTCATAAGGGATTCCCTTCGCATTGATTGGTTGGATAGTCACCGCACGCCGCTAGGCGTTCTTGGTTGCAGTGCACTCATACAGGCAGATCAGCTCCTGCACGAGCTCCTGAGCAAGCATGGAGCACATGAGGTGGTCCTGAGCATGGACCAGCAACACATCCACCGACAGATGCTCGCCCGCTGCCTCAGTCGAAAGCAGCTGCGTTTGGATGTGGTGAGCCTTGATTCCCGCATCCTTTGACTGCTTCATGAGTTTGGCGGCGGCGTCAAAATCCCCCGCTTTTGCCTTTTCAAGGGCTTCGAAGGCAAGGCTGCGTGCCTCTCCCGCTGCAGCGACCAGCTGAAACGAAACCATCTCGGTTCCCTGATCGTCCATAACGGTCTCCTCTCCCGTGATGTTTGGTTTGTACTTGAATATTCGAAACGCCTATCTCCCGCCCGCAATCCTCGAGGTTTATTGCAGGTAGACAGACAGGGTTATCGACAAAAGAAGTCTTAAGCCGTATGCGCTTGCACAAGCGCCATCAGCTCATGCCAGGACCGGCGCTCGCGTAGGCGCTCGACCCCCTGGCGGTCCATAAAGATCTCGGCGAGCAGTGAGCTCAAGATCCGCGCCTCATCGCCGCCCGACCGGGCAAACGACACCATAAAGACGATATCGACCTCATGGCCGTATTCGTCCCAAAGAATGGGATGTTCGAGCAGGCCCACGGTAACAAAGGCCTCGGCGCTCAAGGGATGCATCCCATGGGGCATGGCTACCCCATTGCCAAACGAGGTGGCACTCGCGCTCTCGCGCTCGGCGACCTCTTGGGCAAACTGGGCATCGACACGGCCGCTCTCGACGGCGCGCTCGGAGAGATATCGGAGAACGGCCTGCTTCGACGACGCCTCAACGCGGTTGAAGAACAGGGCACGGCTAAAGAAAGAGCTTACGGAGTCCGATTGCGCAGCGTCATCACTCAGCACCTTGCGGATAGCGTTGACATCGCTCGTCTCCAAGAAGAAATCGGCCTCGCGGACGGGCACGGGCAACTTGACGTTGAGCGGCACCGTTGTGAACACGTAGTCTATGTGCGAAAAGTCGAGCGTTCCCACGCGGGCGACGTCGCATGTCTCAATCGACTCGATATACATACCAAACTGCTTGCGGTACTGGTGCTCGAGCATACGGGCGCTTCCCGCTCCCGAGGCGCACACGATCAGGATGCGTTTGCGACGCGGCTGGTCGGCTTGCTGCTCGAGGGCCAGGGCAAATGCCATGGCGATGTAGCCGAGCTCCTCATCAGAGGGCTGGCTGCCAAAATGACGCTCGAGTACCTGCGAGGTGCCGGCCGCCATCGAATAGGCCAACGGAAACCTCGTCTTGATATCGGGCAGCATGGGGTTATCCATATGCATGTGATATTCAAGGCGATAGCCCAGAGGGCCGATATGCCGAGCAAGGTTCATGCGAAGTTCAAGATCGCTGCTAAAGTCAAACCTAAACCCATCGTTGACCGCACATACCATCTCGGAAGCGATCTCCCACATCTCGTCCGAGATAACGGCCGAGCCCTTCTCGGGCACGCCCGTGCCCCTGCCGAGCAAATGGATTGCGATAAAGGCAACCTCTTCTCGGGGCATGCTCACGCCCAGGGCATCCTTGATGTTTGCGGCAATCTGGAAAGCCGCAGCGTATTCGCGCGTTCCCTCCAGCTTTAAAACGTCCGATTCTGCAGCCGGGACATAGCAGCCCTGCTCGATGCGGCCAAGAGCGATGTAAAGATGCATGATGAGATTGCGGAATGCCAGCGAGCTCACCGTGACGGGCGAGGCAGTCAGGGCATCGTCCACACATGCGGCGATGGCCCGCAGGCGCTCGGCGAGCTCTGCATCGTCGGTGTCGGGCAACACGGGCCTCACCAGTGAGGCCAGACACAGACGCCGTTGCGACTCCCCACCCGCAACGCGGATTCCGTAGCGAGGGCGCTTTTCGAGCATCAAGTCAAATTGGGCGAGTTTCTGCTCTACCAGACGCATGTCATTGGACAGAGTTCGCGCCGAAACGTAGAGTAAATCCGCATACTCCTCAATCGTCACCCACTGGGACCGCATGAGAAGGTCGTTAAGAAGGAAGGACACACGGCCGTCGCGCGTATCAGGAATGCCCGGATGGGCCAGAGCCGCACCGTCTAGCAAGCGAGCAAGCTCATCTGCATGTGCAACATCGATACGATATTGCCCTTTGCTGCCAACGATGCGTGCAACCCCCGCAAGCTTGTCGTTTGCGCGATGGATATAGTTTCTCACGGCGCGCTCGCTTACCTCGAGACGCTTGGCAAGCACCGCGACAGCGACAGGCTGAGCGTCCTCGATCATATTTACAAGCTGCTTGACGCGAGCATCCATGTCCTCCTCCTTTCCCTGCGTCTAGTCTAACGCGGTAAAGAATGACACTCCACGTCGCGCTCGTTCCGCCAACGCGGAACAGGTTGCGGGGAGTCCAGCTGAACTTATAGGGAGCACGGAGAGAGGGCCCGAAAGCAATGCGTCGGTGTGAGATGCGCTTTCCGCAGTCATTGGGGACAGATTTAAATTAGTAGTCATTGAGGACGTTCTTGTTTGACTAGTCGTTTAAGAACGTCCCCAATGACTATTAAGG
>CALGKS010000196.1 GCA_937930475.1 uncultured Collinsella sp.
CGTGGGAGGCCAGGGCGCCGCTGACCGGTGGACGGCACCGAGCCGTGCGCTTGAACTGAGAAGGGGGAGGCCTCGCGGCCTCCCCCTTTTTTGCGTTAACACTTCACAATGTCGTTGCAGTTCACCTGAAACCCGGTTGGGCTTATGGGTAATGAGCTTTTATTTTAAGATAATAAATCGAATCACAAGGGCAACTGCTATGACCACAATGATCAAAAGCAGGAATTGGAGTCGATGCTGCTTACGTCGTTTACTTGATGAGACGAAGATCGTTTTCCCTTGCTTTGGCGTCTCGAGATAACGAGCCGAATGCGTTAAGGTTTGCTTAGGTCGGGGACCTCTTTGCTGCCGAGTTATGGGCGTTTTCGTCGGGTCGTCATTGATTGCGCTGTTTTTTGATAACGGTGCATCTTTTAGATATACGGGATCGCCCGATGCGACGCCCATATGCTTACGTCCCGTTTGGGCATCCTCGAGCGTTTGATATCGATTTCTCGTCACATATTCGGGCTCTGCATCATTAATGGGCTCTTGCGAGATGTGGGGGCGATGGAACCGTGGCGGCTGCGTGGAAGTATCTTCCCCCTGCGTCGGCATAAACATATTGTTCTGGTTTTGGTCGTCCATGATGCCCTTTAGCTCGTTACCAACAACGTGTACGCGCTCATTGTAATCCCCTTGTTATTTGTAGCTGTGGACATACTCGTTATTTAAGCTCTGGTTCAAAGAACCTTAACCTTCCTAAAACCTTAGTGCTACACACTTAGATATGCTTATAGTACTGGACTCAAAAAACTTTATAGTCGATGTATATATGAGCATCGGGTGGGCATATATAAGAGCGTCAAAAGAAGTCCCAGTCACCTAGAAGATGACTCGGCAGTCCTATTAAGGAGTGGTAAACATGGCAAGCATGGTTCCTTATCGTTCGGTTTTTGGCGTTCGTCCCTCTGCTAGCTCGCTGTTCGATCTGTTTGATGATATGAGTGATCTAGCGAACAGCTCGATTGCCTCTAAGGCGTTCCCCGTTGACGTTGAGGATAAGGGCGATGGCTATGAGGTCAAGGCTTATCTGACCGGCGTCGCCAAGGACGATATCGATGTCGAGCTTAACGAGGGCCGCCTCTCCATTAGCGTGAATGTCGAGGAAGACGAGGAGAACGAGGGCAAGAACTTCCTGCAGAAGGAGTTCAGCTCGTACAGCGCGACGCGTGGTGTGTATCTCAAGGATGCTTCGAGCGAGGGTCTCTCGGCTAAGTACGCCGACGGCATCCTGACCGTTACGGTTCCCAAGATCGTCGAGAAGAAGAACGTTACGAAGATCTCCATCGACTAACTTCGTTGGTGTTCTGCGCTATTTAAAGATAACAAAAGGGGCTGGGAAGCGATTCCCGGCCCCTTTTGCTGTCTAGGACAGTCTATTGAATGGTTGCTGGCCGATACTGGCTTGCGGGGCGTATCGAGAGTTTTCGCGATCCTTGGAGAAGGGTGGCGGAGCTGCCGACCTCGTCATCCAGGGTTGCGGCTAGAGCTTTGGCATAGCTTTTGACGGTAAGACTCGGGCGATTGTTATCTTGGCTGATATGCATGGCAATGAGCTGTTCGGTGCGATCGGTAACAAGCTCGCGTGCGGCTTCGGCGGCCTGATCGTTGGACAGATGCCCTTTTGTAGATAGGATGCGCTCCTGAAGAAAGCGGGGATATTCTCCCTCGCGCAGCATGGTCACATCGTGGTTGCTTTCGAGCGCGAGGACTCGACAATCTTTGAGCGTGTTCATGGCTTGGCTCGATAGCTCTCCGGTGTCGGTGGCAAAGCCGATGGAATCATCGAGAGCATTGAATCGATAGCCGACAGGATTGATGACATCGTGTGATGTTGAGTAGGTTTGCACGTGGATGCCGGCAATGGATAGGGTGTCACCGGGATCGAATTCCTCGACAGGCAGATGTGAAAGATTTTCTTTGTTCGAAAGTGTGCCCCTGCTGGCAAAGAGGGGGCCGTGCCAGTGCTTGCACCAGACATCGAGACCCTTGATGTGATCGCTATGCTCATGAGTAATGAGAAGAGCCGAGACGTTGTCTGCCGAGAGCCCCAGTTCTGCCATGCGCTTTAATGTCTCGCGGCGAGAAAGACCGTCGTCAATCATGATGAGCCCCCGGGGGCCTTCGATGAGCGCGCAGTTGCCTTTTGAGCCGCTGCCAAGGATATGAAGGTGCAGACGAGACATAAGATTCCAAAGGATACAATGGGTGCGAACGAATAGAGGAGGAAGCAAATGCCAACGGTATCTCAACATTATGGACACCATGCTGCATCGCGGGCTGATGATAAAGCTCTGGCAACGCGGCAGACGGCTGCCCCCGTGGTGCTCATGGTATCAGGTGGTGCGGACTCGACGGCTTTGCTCCTTATGGCGTGCACATCAAAGTTGGATATTCTGGATGGGCGTGGTGTAGCCTCCATCGCGCGCGAGCGGCTGCACGTGCTGCACGTGAACCATCATCTGCGCGGCGAGGCATCCGATGGCGACGAGGCCTTCGTGCGTGAGCTCTGCGCGCAATATGGTCTACCGCTGTGTGTTGAGCATGCCTATTTTAATGATGAATCGGGCAATATCGAGGCGGCTGCCCGCGAAGTGCGCTATGCCGCGGCGCGGAGGTATGTTCGTGAGCTCTGCGCCCAGACGGGGGCACCGCGAACGGCGGCTCGTATCTGCACTGCGCACACGTCTTCTGATCGGGCGGAAACGTTTTTGATGAACGCGATTAAGGGTTCGGGCCCCGCTGGCCTATCGAGCATTCCTCGCCGGAGGAACATCGTGGTGCGTCCCTTGCTCGACCTGACTCATGATGAGCTCGTGGGCTATCTGCAGGTGCATGGTCAGCCGTGGCGAGAGGACGAGAGCAACGAGGACGTGTCGTACTTGCGTAACTACGTGCGCCATCGAGTGATGCCGGTGGTGGCGCAGCGCAACGCGAGCGTCTGCAAGACGATTGGCGCCGCCTGCGAGATCTTAGGCGATGAGGATGCCTTTCTTTCCCAGCTTTCCGCACAGGCGTTTCGAAGCTGCCTGCGTAAGGAGGCGGCGGGTGCACTGGTCCTTGACGCTCGCCGACTGGCCGCGGCCGAGGTGGTGATTGCTCGGCGCATGGTGCGACTGGCAATTAAGCGTATCGACCCCGACGCTCGCCCGGAGATGCGGCATGTGGAGCGCGTGCTCGCCTGTGTCGCCGAGGGCTCGGGTTCGGTCACGCTGCCGGCGGGAATCGATGCGCGCGTGGAGTTTGGCATGCTGTCATTCAAGGCCCCGGCGGCGCGCGAGGGGTTAGTTGCCGATTGGGTCACCATTCCCGGTCGATTGCCGCTGGGGGCGGGCCGCATCCTGGTGGCAGAGCCGATGGCTGTGGAGCCGGGGTGTGATATTGTGCGCCGTGCCCGCGAACTTGCGGGTGCCGGAGGGGTGGTCGCTATGGTGGATGCCGCGACGCTGGGCTTTGCCGATCGCGATAGCGAACGGATGCTCGCCGGCTCGCGCGGGGAGATTCCCGCCGAGGCGCGTTTGGCGCGTCTGTGGGTAGACGGTCCCGTGCCGGGGGATGTGATGTGTCCGTTGGGCATGAGTGGGCGAAGTAAGAAGGTGTCCGACCTGCTCAACGAGGCTCGTATTCCCGTCTCTGAGCGCGCAGGCGTTCCTGTGGTGAGAACGGCTCCGGGAGGTGCCGTGGTATGGGTCGCAGGCGTTCGCACGGACGAGCGTTTTAAATGCACGGCCGCAACGCGCGTGGCGTATCTGCTTCGTGTGGTCGATGCGGAATAGCGCCCTGCGCCAGCTATTCTGTGCGACGTTGACGGTATTCCCGCGCTGATGGCGTACGGGCTAGAAAATATACCCCGTGCGCTGCTAGAATGTGAAGTTCGCGTCCATACGGCGGTGTGTGGGCGATAAGCACAAGAAAGGGTTGTCATGGCTTCTCAACATCCGGATATCGAGAAGGTTCTGTTTACGCAGGAGGATATCGACGGTATCGTCTCTCGCCTAGGCGAGCAGATTACTCGCGACTACGCGGGTAAGGATCTGGTGCTGATTGCGGTCCTGCGCGGCGCCGTGGTCTTTATGGGCGACCTGATGCGCAAGATCGAGCTGCCGACCAACATCGATTTCATGGCTGTTTCGAGCTATGGTGACGGTGTGAAGTCCTCGGGTATCGTGCGTATCATTAAGGACCTGGATATCGACATCCGCGGTCGCGACGTGCTGATCGTCGAGGACATTCTGGACTCGGGCCTGACGCTCAAGTATCTGATGAAGAACCTCGAGAGCCGCAAGCCCGCTTCTCTGGAGGTCGCCGCCTTCCTGTGGAAGGACGTTGAGGACCGTACCTCGGCCATCACGCCCAAGTATGTTGGAACTCATTGCCCCGATGCCTTTGTGGTGGGCTACGGCCTCGACTATGCCGAGCGCTATCGTAACCTTCCGTATCTGGGCATTTTGAAACCGGAGGTTTATTCGTAAGATGCCCGACGACCGTAACGATAACAATTCCCAGACTCCCCGGGAGCCTAAGATCCCGGGGGTGCCCGGAGGCAAGAAGCCCACGCGTACGGGCTGGCTGTATTTTATTTTGGCTTGCGCGCTCCTGGGCTACGCCTTCTTTAACATGGGCTCCGGCTTTGCCAATTCCAGCAATACCGTTAAGCTCGCGACGAGCGAGATGGTGAGTGCCATCAAGCAGGATCGCGTCGAAGATCTGACCTATACGGTTCAAGACGGAAGCGTGACGGGTCATTACTGGAAGACGAAGAAGGACAAGGGCGATGCGAGCGAGCTCAAGAGCTTCTCCTCGACCTATGTCGGCTCCGATTCGCTTGCCGAGCTTATGGCGGAGCACCCCGATACCAAGTACATCGTCAACACCAACGATCCCGATTTTTGGGGCGACCTGGCGATGAGCGTGCTTCCGACAATCGCCCTGATCGCTATCATGTTCTACTTTATGCGCCAGATGATGGGCGCCAACAACAGGAACATGCAGTTTGGCAAGACCAACGCCAAGACCAACGAGGCCACGCGCCCCAAGGTCAAGTTTGAAGACGTTGCCGGCGTGGACGAGGCAGTCGAGGAGCTCGAGGAGATCCGTGACTTTTTGAGCGATCCGGATCGCTATCGCAAACTGGGCGCCAAGATCCCGCGTGGCGTGTTGCTGGTGGGCCCTCCGGGCACCGGTAAAACGCTGCTGGCCAAGGCCGTTGCCGGCGAGGCGGGCGTTCCGTTCTTTAGCATCTCTGGTTCCGACTTTGTCGAGATGTTCGTGGGTGTCGGCGCCAGCCGTGTACGTGACCTCTTTAAGGAGGCCAAGTCCCAGGCTCCGTCGATCATCTTCATCGATGAGATCGATGCCGTGGGACGTCAGCGCGGAGCTGGTTTGGGCGGCGGTCACGACGAGCGCGAGCAGACGCTCAACCAGCTGCTGGTCGAGATGGACGGTTTTGAGGAGAGCGAGTCGGTCATCCTGATCGCTGCGACCAACCGCCCTGACATCCTGGATCCGGCATTGCTGCGTCCCGGTCGTTTTGACCGTCAGGTTACGGTCGACCGTCCGGATGTGAAGGGCCGCGAGCAGATCTTGCGCGTGCATGCCGAGAACAAGCCGATGGACGAGGACGTGAAGTTTGAGAAGCTCGCCCAGATGACCGTTGGCTTTACCGGCGCCGATCTGGCAAACCTGCTCAACGAGTCTGCGCTGCTGGCTGCCCGCCGCCATCGTTCCGTGATCTCGATGGACGAGGTCGAGGAATCGATGGAGCGCGTGATTGCCGGACCGCAACGCAAGGGTCGTGTGATGACCGAAGCCGAGCGCACCACGATTGCCTACCACGAGAGCGGCCATGCCCTGGTGGGTCACATCTTGGAGCACTCCGATCCGGTTCATAAGATTTCGATCGTCAGCCGCGGCCAGGCTCTGGGCTACACACTGCAGCTTCCGCAGGAGGATCACTTCCTCAAGACCAAGAACGAGATGCTCGACGAGCTCGCCGTGTTCTTGGGCGGTCGCGTTGCCGAGGAACTCATGTGCGACGACATCACGTCGGGCGCGAGCAACGACCTGGAGCGTGCGACCAAGATGGCGCGCGAGATGGTCACGCGCCTGGGCATGAGCGAGGAACTTGGAACGCAGGTGTTTGGTGAGGCGCAGCATCAGGTATTCCTGGGCCGCGATTACGCCGATCACCAGGATTACTCCGAGGAGACGGCGCGCCGCATCGATATCGAGGTTCAGCGCATCATGCGCGAGGCCCATCGTCGTGCGGTCGAGATTTTGGATGCCCGTCGCGACCAGCTCGATTTGATGGCCAAGGTACTGCTTGAGCGCGAGACCGTCGAAGGCGACGCCGTGAACGCCCTGCTCGACAACGAGTGGGACGCCTACCTTGAGCGCGAGGGCGATATCCTGGCGGCCAAGGAGGAGCGCAATGCCAAGGCGGCCGGTATGCCGACCAAGAAGCGCGCGCCTCGTATGAGCGAGGAGGAGCTGGCGGCTGATGCCGCAGCCTTTGCGCAGGCGGCCATGCAGGAGGATGCCGAAGCCGCATCCGATGATGCCGGCGATGAGTGTGCCGCCAATGCCGGTGCCGACACCGACGCCGACAAATAGTCTTTGTGGTGAAAGCCTCCGCGGGGAAACCTGCGGAGGCTATTTCTTTTGAGCGATATGGGGCCATCTGTTGATTGGGGACAGACTTAAATGAGCGTTTTCACGCATTTAAGTCTGTCCCCAATTAACATTGCTGCGGCGCTTTGCCCGACTAAAGCGTACAATACCGCCTATGCGAAAGGGGAACAGATGATTAACGAAACCATGTATGCTCGCGGTGCGGAAAGCTCCATCATCCGCGAGATCTTTAGCTATGGCCTTGAGCGCAAGGCGCAGATTGGTGCGGAAAATGTATTCGATTTTTCGCTGGGTAACCCGAGCGTTCCGGCGCCCGCTGCCGTGGCGGAGTCCATTAAGAAGGCCTTGGAGCTGCCGAGTGACCAGCTGCACGGTTATACGCCCGCTCCGGGCCTGCCGCAGTGCCGTACCGCCGTGGCTGAGTCGCTCAACCGTCGCTTCGGTACGAGCTATGAGGGCAAGGATGTCTTTATGACCGTGGGCGCGGCGGCTTCGCTCACCTGTACGCTCAACGCCATCACCAATCCGGGCGATGAGGCTATCGTCATTGCTCCGTATTTTCCGGAGTACCGCGTCTGGATCGAGAAGGCCGGTTGCACGTGCGTCGAGGCGCTTGCCAACGAGGATACATTCCAGCTGAGCGTCGGCAATGTTCTTAAGGCTATTACCGACAAGACGGCAGCGGTCATTATCGACTCGCCCAACAACCCGACCGGCGCCGTGTATACGCGCGATACCTTGACGCGCCTGGCCAATGTCTTACGAGAGATCAACGCCGAGCGCGATCCCGAGAACCCGATCATGCTGATCTCGGATGAGCCGTACCGCGAGATTGTCTATGGTGCTGGGGTGCCTTGGGTGCCTTCGATCTACGAGCACACTATCGTGTGCTACTCATATTCCAAGTCGCTTTCGCTTCCGGGTGAGCGTGTGGGGTGGATCCTGGTTCCCAATACGAACCCTCAGGCAGCTCGTCTAATGCCCGCCGTTGCCGGTGCCGCCCGTACGCTGGGCTTTGTGTGCGCACCGGCACTCTTCCAGCGCGTGATTATCGACTGCATCGACGAGCCGAGCGATGTTGAGGCCTATGCGCGCAACCGCACGGCGCTAACCGGTGCGTTGGCGGAGTATGGCTACACGTATGTTGAGCCGGATGGCGCGTTTTACCTATGGGTGAAGGCGCTGGAGCCCGATGCGAATGCCTTCTGCGAGCGCGCGAAGAAGTACGAGCTGCTCGCGGTGCCCTCGGACAGCTTTGGCATGCCGGGCTGGTTCCGCTTGGGTTATTGCGTGAGTTACGAGACCATCGTCAACTCGCTGCCTGCTTGGAAGCAACTGGCAGACGAGTATCGTTCAAAGTAAAGCGCTCTGCTTACAATGTTTTACGTGAAACGGGGTTTGGTGTTAAGCCGGACCCCGTTGTCATGGACGTTGTGTCATTGGGATGGAGTGGTTTTACGACTGCCGAAGGCTATGCGTACAATGAATATACGCGACGGCCATACTGGATAAGGAGACCCGATGCCCTACCTGCTTTCTTGTGATATCCATACTCATACGATGTTCTCTGCGCATGCGTATTCGACCATTGAGCAGAATATATATTGGGCGGCCGAGCGTGGTCTTCAGGTGCTCGGTTCCGCCGATCATTTAAGCTCGATGGTTACGCCTTGTCCCAATGACCTGCGTAGTTTTCAGTTCTTTATCAACCAGGATATCTGGCCGCGCATTTGGAGCGGTGTGCTACTGCTCCGTGGTGCCGAGGCCGATATCGTTTCGTTGAACGGCAGCCTGTTTGGCGAAGACATTCCCGTTTCGCTCGATATCGCCGGCGATTCGTACAGTCGCCAGCATTCGCTGTTCGAATTGGTGACGCGCAATTTGGATTATTTGGTGGCAAGTGTGCATAATCCGCAGTTTGCCGAGGGCGCGACGCTTGCCCAGACGACCGAGATGTACATCAATGCTCTGGAGCACCCCAAGGTGTTCATGCTGGGCCATGCGGGCCGTTCGGGCGTGCCCTTTGATATCGACGAGGTACTGCTGGCGGCCAAGGCCAGGCATAAGATTATCGAGATCAATAACCACAGCCTTGAGCGCGGCAACGATGCCGAACATTGGGGCGTGTGCCGCAAGATCGCCGAGCGTTGCGCCGAGCTGGGCGTGGGCATTGGCGTTTCGACCGATGCACACATCGGCATGGCCATTGGCAAGCTCGACCATGCCCGCAAGATGCTCGATGAGATTCACTTCCCGCTGGATTTGATTGTGACGCGCGATCGCGAGACGCTGCTGCGTGAGATGGCGGCGGCTGGTGTGTGCGACCTGCGCAAACGCATGTAACGAGAGGCTCAACGCGTAACGAAAAAGGGACGGTCCAGACGGGCCGCCCCTTTCTTATGCCGGTAGTTAGCAGCGTTCGAGTACCGCGACGGTCTCGGTATGGTCGGTATGGGGGAACATATCGACCGGCGTAATCTTGAGCAGGCGGTAGCCGCCGTCGAGGAGCTGGTGCAGATCGCGCTCTTGGGTGACGGGGTTGCAGCTGATGTAGGTGATGCGGCGCGGCTTGAGCGCACAAGCCGCTTCGAGGAACTCGGGTGTAGAGCCAGCGCGCGGCGGGTCGACGGAGAGAACGTCAACGCGCTCGTTGTTATCGGCGGCATCGAGGATATAGTCGGTCGCGTCGTCGGCCATAAACCACGCGTTGCGGGTAAGGCCGTTGAGCTCGGCATTGCGACGTGCATCGGCGATGCCGGCGGGATTGCGCTCAACGCCGAGCAGCATAATGCCGGCGCCCTTGTCTTGGGCATCTTTTGCTGCGCACAGGCCGATCGTGCCGCTGCCGCAGTAAGCGTCCATAAGCACGTCGCCTTGCTGCAGGTCCATGCCGTCAATCGCGAGCTGATAAAGCAGCTCGGTCTGCTGCGGGTTGGTCTGGTAAAACGCGGTGGGGGAGATATCGAACTCGCAGCCGAGCAGCTGGTCGCGCATACACTCGGCGCCATAGACGACGCGGGTCTCCTCGCCCAGGATGGCATTGCCGGGACGGCCGTTGATATTCTGCGCAACGGTGACGATATGCGGATCGAGTGCGGCGACGGCCTCAAAGAACTCCTGCGCATGCGGAAGATCGCGCTGGGCGGTCACGAGGGTAACCATGATCTGGTCGGTACGCCAGCCGCAGCGGACGACGGCGTAGCGAAGCAGGCCCAGATGCTTGTCCTCGTTAAACGCGGGAATATGCAGGCGCTCAGCCTCGCGCGCGATGCCGTTGAGAATCTGGCGAGCACCGGGCGCCTCGACAGGGCATTCGGGAACGGCGATGATTTTATGCGTGCCTCGCTCAAAGAAACCGCAGCGAACGGCGCCTTCCTTGCCGGGAGCAAAAGGAGTGGCAGCCTTATGGCGGAAGGCGCGCGGGCTCGGATACTTGCCGGGGTCGCCCAAGGTAACACCCATACCGCGAATGGGATCAACGGCGATACCCTCGCACTCACAAAGCTCAGCAAACAGCTCTTCCATGGCAGCCTGCTTGGCAGCCAACTGCTTTTTATACGGGCGGTTGAGCGCCGTGCACCCACCACAAGCCTTCATGATGGAACAAGGCGATTTGGGATCCACAGCTTTACGAGCCGGCTGAGTCGAATCCTTATGCGAGCGCTCGGTGCGAGCCACAGGTTTCTTGCCCCCGCCCTGACGAGCGCCAGAACGCTTGTCCTTTGCCTTGCCCTTGTTAGATTTACCCTTCGCATCCTTAGCCGACTTAGATTTCTTAGGAGCCTTATTCTCCTCCGACCCCTCAGCCGCCTGGATCAAAGCACGCCGAGCCTTACGCTCAGCACGAGATTCTGCCATGAATTAACCCCACTAGTTTATAAATTGAAAGCTGCAAGCATTGTACCGAACCAGGCTAACAGACGATATGCAAGCGGCCATTTCATGTCAGTGATAAGTTCAATAGCGTTTGCCCGCCGGGCGCCGGGGCAGGGGTTAAGTTTGTCGCGAGTTCCGCACGAACAGGAGAGCACTTAATGTGCTCTCCGTCGTGAGCAGGACTGTAGAGCAGCAAACTTAACCCCTGCCCCGGCGCCCGGCGGGCAAACCTTCCCTTGTACTCCATCTCACTAAAGTGTATGATTCTGAACGTTACATGACTCACTTTACCTAACTAAAGTGCTATCAAGGGGGAATACCATGAATGCCGATATGTCTCGTCGTCAGTTTGTTGGTCTAGCCGGCTCGCTCGCTACGGTACTCGGCCTTGGCCTGGTAGGCTGTGGTGGCGGTGCCGACAAAGGCTCCGCAGCCGGCTCTGCTGCGGCCAAGGACGTGAAGGGCGCCGCGGAGTCCAAGAAGCTCGTGGTGGGCTTTGACAAATCCTATCCTCCGTATGGTTTTGTGGGCGACGACGGTGAGTACACCGGCTTTGACCTCGACCTTGCTAAGGCCGTTGCCGACAAGCGGGGCTGGGACGTTGAGTATGAGGCCATCGACTGGGATGCCAAGGACACGCTGCTCAACTCGGGTGCCATCAACTGCATCTGGAACGGCTTTACCATGGAGGGCCGCGAGGACGACTACACGTTCTCCGATCCGTACATGCTCAACGAGCAGGTGCTGGTGGTCAAGAAGGACGCGGGCATCAAGAGCTGGGATGACCTTGCCGGCAAGACCGTGATCACCCAGACCGATTCCGCCGCACAGGATGTGCTCGAGGGCGACCAGAAGGATCTGGCCGCGACGT
>CALGKS010000197.1 GCA_937930475.1 uncultured Collinsella sp.
GCGTAACAAGTTTGCCAAAAGCGCGGCAAAGGGCCTGCAAAAGATCGAGACCGCTTTGCCGTACCTGGTTGCCGCGCGCGCAATGCAGGCAGTATCGGCGCAGGATACCGACGGCGTGACCTATACCGGTACGGCGCTTGCCGTGCCCAGGACATCCGAGTCGGATTTTGTTGCGCTCGAAGGATCCGAAATCTCGACCGATGCCATTAAAGATGCGTCGGAAGATCTGGAGCGCGCGGCCGAGGAACTGCAAAAAGCATCGGAGGAGACGGCGAAGGCCAAAGAGCGCGCCTGGCTAGCGGATTGCGGTGGGTCGGATAAAGGTTCGGTCGGCAGCTGTTCGTGTATGTGGGAGCGTGCAAAAAGCCTAACGGATCTCTCCGGTGTTCAAAATCCGCATTACTCATCGAGCGTTACGTGGGAGCCTCAAGTTGCCCTTGATCGCGCGAAGGACTACTACCATTGGCGTCTGACAAATGAGAAGCCCCAAGGCTCGAGTGTCGAGATGAAGGCAGAGTCTGCGGCGCGTAAGGCGTTTTATACCTATGCGAGCGCTGAGGTCGATCGGGCATATATAACCGAGAACGGAGACAGGGTTTCCTCTTATATTCCGCTGCTGCCGCGCAACTCTGATGAGGTTCGGGCGACGGAACTCTATACCGATGCGGTGTGGCCGACTAGCGTGAACGATGACAAGGCGTATTTGCATTACGGGACGACCTGCCCTAACTATAAGAAAGGAACGCCGAGCGGATTTGCTTCGGTTGCCGATTACGATGGACAGGATAAATGCAGCAAATGCCATTTTGGCGTTTCGGCGCTTGGTGCTGTTGCGGCGCCTTCAACCTCTATCGAAAACGGCTTCGAGTATCACTTTGATAAGTTTAAAGACGCTCTGGAGGACTACGTCGACTGTCGCAACAAGGAGCTTGCGCTCGAGCGTCAGACCGAGGACGAAGCCGACCGTGCGGGCAATGCGTTCGATACCGCCATCAAAGAACTATCCGGTGAGCGTCCGCGCATCGCCCCGCCCGGTCGCAACGGCGTGGTCGCCTTTGCGGTCTCGGGCGCCATCTCCAGTCCCGACGAGCTCAACTCTTCGTTTAACACGGCAGTTGAGCTTGGCGATCGTGGTGCAATTTCTGCTGCAGTGCTCGCGCCCGATGATGCGACGGCACAAAATAACGTTCTCTCGCGGTTTTTCTCGACGCTGGAGGAGCGTTCGGGCGGCGTTGCCGGCGTGCTCGATGGCGTTATGGATGTTTGGGGCCGCCTGCTTGTGGGGTACGGAGACATCCAGGGTGCGGCCGACGAGCTTATGGGAGAGCTGATCGGTGGCTTGGGAGGGAGTAGCGGCGCGTTAGGCTCCATCGCGTCCTGGCTCGGTGACACCGTTTCGTCCTCCGTGGCGGCGCTGGGGCTCGAACCGTGCGATTTGCGTCTGCGAAAACCGGTGCTGACCGATACCGCCAATGTCATCAAAAGTCCGGGGTCCGATATCGCGGGCATCTCCAAAGCTCAAGATGCCCTGCGAAAAATCCCCTTGGGCGTGACTGACCCCAAGGCACTTTGCGAGGCCTTGGAATATCACGTCGAGCGCACCATCAGCGGCGCGGTGTTCACGCTTGCGGAGATCCCGCTGCCCGGCGGCGGCTCCATCCCGCTCACTGTCGATGTTGCCACGCTGGTGGGAGCTTTTGGCGGTGGGTCGTAATGGGCATTCGTTCGGGCTTGCGCGAGGAGCATGCCCAGGCGACGGTCGAGATGGCCGTGGTCACGCCTGTCCTGCTCGTGCTGGCTCTCATCGCGTACAACATCATGATCTTTGCTGGCGCGGTCGCGCGCTTCGACCGCGTGGTGCCCGACATCGTGCTGGCGCACGCTGTGGCGCCGGGCGGGGAGGGTGACGAGAGCTCCATTGACGCTTCCGCGACCGTTCAGGCTCAGATTCAGGATGCCATGGAGGGATATGACCTACAGGTCGAGGTCTCGAGCGAGCAGGGCACGGCGTCATCGGATGGTGGCCTGCTCTCTCTTTCTGGCACGTTTAGGACTTATACCTGCACCATGCACTACGAGCCGTGGCCGAGTTCGCTGAGCATCGCCGGCGTTTCCCTGGGGGCGCCGGCCGTGCTCACGCATGAACGTGCGGTGACGGTCGATCCATGGCGTCCGGGGGTGGTCATGTGACCGCGGTCTCGTCCTATATCGCCTACGCACGGGCGCTCAACAGGTTGGGCTGGACGCCGGCCGAGTTTGTGGTGGCGGAGTCGTTTACCGTGCGTCTGCGCGGCATGCTGGGACGGCGGTCGATTGCCGCCAGCGGACTGCCGCTTGTCATGGCGTTTCCGCGCTGTTCCTCGGTTCACACCTGCTTTATGGCCTATCCCATCGACATCGCCTTTATCGACCGCAACGGCAACATCCTCGCGTGCTACGAAAACGTACGTCCCTGGCGTATGTGTTCCTGCCCCGGCGCCTGGGCGGTACTCGAGCGCCTTTCAATCATTGTTTCGCCCCCTGCCTTTCAACGGGTGCCGGCTTAAGAATTGGCGACAGCGGAATTTCGTCATACGAAATTGGGTAAGATGGGGGAGGAAATGCATGGATGTCGAGATTCATCCCAACGCCAAAAAGCACCTGACGGAAGGGGTCGATGATGGGCGAGACATATACGACCGCTAGTGGTCAGGTTGTAACGGATGAAATGATTGACGCGTGGTGTGAGGCGTACGAGCGCGGAGAGTTTCCGGATGGCGAACACACCGTTGGCGGAATCGTGCATGGACGGCCTCCACTCTCGGGTGAGGGAACGGCAACGCTATCGGTCAAGATTCCCCTGGGAATGAAGGAGGCTATTCGTCGACGGGCGGCTGCCGAGGGGATGACACCAAGTGAGTTTGCCCGTGCGGCCCTGAGTGAAAAACTTCTTGCGGCCGGTTGATGCTTCTGACGTGCCGTTCTATAGGAGCGAGATCGTGGCCGATGTCGCGCTCAAAAACTTTTTTAAAATTCTCGGTTGACCGGAGCGCGTCCTTGGTTATACTAATCAAGCCTTGAAACAAGGCACACCTCAAATGGCTGGGTAGCTCAGTTGGTAGAGCAGAGGACTGAAAATCCTCGTGTCAGGGGTTCGATTCCCTTCCCCGCCACCTTGAATTGACTAGGACCTCTGCAAAGGGGTCCTTTTCTTTTATATGGCCCCCACGCGGAATCGAACCCCGTGAGGGCGCGGAGCTGAGTAAACGCGCAAGCGTTTGCCAGCGGAGCTCGCAAGGCGCGGAAGCGCCGCAGCGGTCCGCACGCGCGGAGCGCGGGCGCGATTCCCTTCCCCGCCACCTTGACTTGATAAGGACCTCTGCAAAGGGGTCCTTTTCTTTTACCGAGGGCTCCTGCGGAAAATGCATCCCATTATTGAGCGGAAAAACGGAACGAGCTTTCCGGCGCGCGTGTGCATTTCGGCGCGCCATCTCGGGCCCGTCTGCCCGGACATTCCTCCCACTTTTGCGCCACTTTGTAGACCGTTCGGTCGCCTGTCCGCACGCGCGGGTATACTCAAAACAATACTTTTCCTATGCAATACGATGCAGGTTCGACCTGCGCGATTCGAAGGGGGCCGTGATGGAGAGGATTCTCGGCGTTAATCTCTCTGGCTGGTTTATTCCCGAGCCCTGGGTGACCCCGTCGCTGTATGCAGCGACCGGTGCATCCAATGCAGCCGAGCTGCAGGAGGCTATGGGCACCGCTGCCTATAACGAGCGCATGCGCCGCCATTACGAGACGTTTGTGAGCGAGGACGATTTTCGTCGTATGGCGCAGATCGGTCTCAACGCCGTGCGCCTGCCGGTGCCGTGGTATGCCTTTGGCTCGCAGGAGTCCGACGCTTCCTACATCTCGGTCGTCGATTATATCGACCGTGCTATTGAGTGGGCCGCCAAGTACAACATCCGCGTGCTGCTCGATCTGGCGACTGTACCCGGCGGTCAGGGCGATTCCAACGATTCGCCCACGACGCCGGAAGTCGTCGCTGAGTGGCATTCGTCCACCAATGGCCGTCACGTTGCGCTCGATGTGCTCGAGCGCCTGGCCGATCGCTATGGTGAGGCCGAGAGCCTGCTGGGCATCGAGCTGTTGGATACGCCGCAGATGAGCGTACGCAAGAGCCTCTTTACCATGACAGACGGTATTCCGGCGCACTACCTGCGCAACTTCTATCGTGATGCGTACGAGCTCGTTCGTTCGTATATGCCCGAGGACAAGATTGTCGTCTTTTCCTCTTCGGGACACCCTGGCGAGTGGAAGCACTTTATGCGCGGTGCCAAGTACAAGAACGTCTACATGGACCTTCACCTGTACCATTACCGCGACGAGTATGCGCTCGACATCACGAGCCCCCGCGGTCTGACGACGGCGATTTCGCGCAACAAGCGTGAGCTCAAAGAGGCGGCCGCAACTGGGTTCCCCGTGCTGGTGGGCGAATGGTCGGGTGCGGCGATTTTTGCCAACTCGTCGGTTACGCCCGAGGGTCGTAATGCCTACGAGCGTGTGTTTATCGCCAACCAGCTGGCATCGTTTGCGCCGGCGGCTGGCTGGTTCTTCCAAACGTGGAAGACCGAGAAGCGTATTGCAGCATGGGACGCCCGCGCGGCGCTCGGCACGCTCGAGCGCGGCATGATTGAATAGGTTGATATGACGCAAAACAGCGCCCGCACGGGCAAACTTTATGTGGTCGGTACGCCCATCGGTAACCTGGGCGACCTGTCTCCGCGCGTCGGCGAGGCATTTGCCGCCGCCGACGCCGTCTGCTGTGAGGACACGCGTGTGACCTCAAAGTTGCTGATGCACCTAGGCATCTCCAAGCCGCTCGTTCGTTGCGACGAGAACGTGATCGCAAGTCGCGCAGCCGGCCTGGTCGACCGCTTGCTGGCGGGGGAGACCCTCGCCTTTGCCTCGGATGCCGGTATGCCGAGCGTGTCTGATCCCGGCCAGGCTTTGGTTGAGGCGGCGCGCGAGGCGGATGTGCCTGTCGAGGTTATTCCCGGCCCCTCTGCTTGCGTCACGGCGCTCGTATCGTCCGGTATTCCCTGCGAGCATTTCTTCTTCGAAGGCTTTTTGGGTCGCAAGCACGGCGACCGCGTGCGCCGACTGCAGCGCCTTGCCGTCGTCCCCGGCGCGCTCATCTTCTACGAGTCTCCACATCGCATCGTCGCGACGCTCGAGGCCGTGGCCGAGGTCTTTCCCCAGCGCGATGTTGCCGTCTGCCGCGAGCTCACCAAACTGCACGAGGAAGTCTTGCGTGGATCCGCCGCCCAGCTAACCGAGGAGCTGCGCGTCCGTGGCGAGGTAAAGGGCGAGATCGCGCTGGTCATCGCGCCGCCGAGCCAGGATGAGGAGTCCGGCATCGTGCCGGTTGGAGCCGCAGCGGTAGACCCCGACGAAGCCCTGCGCGAGGACATCCGTGCCGCGCTCGAGGAGGGGGAGCCCGCCTCCGCGGTGGCAAAGCGCCTGTCGCAGAAGTATTCGCGCCGCAAGCGCGATGTCTATGCCATGGTGCTCGATATGCAATAGATGGAGGATATCCGGCCCTTGCGCTAGAATCATCCCCAGTATGCAACGTTTTTCTGGAGGACAAACCCCATGGATCAAAGCAAGCCTTCGTTCTTTATCACGACGCCCATCTACTACGTCAACGCCGATCCGCATCTGGGCACGGCTTATTCCACCATCATCGCCGACGTCCAGGCTCGTTATCGTCGATCCGCCGGCTATAACGTCAAGTTCCTGACTGGCATGGACGAGCACGGCGAGAAGGTCGCCGAGGCTGCAGCCAAGCACAACATGACGCCGCAGGAGTGGACCGACAGCCAGGCTCCGCACTTCAAGGAGCTTTGGAGCAAGCTCGAGATCTCCAACGACGACTTCATCCGCACCACCGAGCCGCGCCAGCATCATGCCGTGCAGTACCTGTGGGAGCGCATGAAGGAGTCCGGCTACCTGTATAAGGGCAGCTATGACGGCTGGTACTGCGTGCCCGACGAGACCTACTTTACCGATACGCAGGTCCAGAAGGGCGACGAGGAGTACGGCAGCGTCGGCCAGCACCTGTGCCCCGATTGCCACCGTCCGCTCGAGCGCGTGCAGGAGGAGTCCTATTTCTTTAAGCTCTCTGCGTTCCAGGACAAGCTGCTCAAGCTCTATGACGAGCACCCCGATTTTGTCGAGCCTGCGTTCCGCATGAACGAGGTGCGCAGCTTTGTCGAGGGCGGCCTCAACGACCTTTCCGTGAGCCGTACGAGCTTTGACTGGGGCATTCAGGTCCCGTTTGACGAGGGCCACGTGACCTACGTGTGGTTCGATGCGCTGCTCAACTATATGACCGCCGTCGGCTACGGTGTCGACACCGACGAGGCCCGTGCCGAGCTGGCCTATCGCTGGCCCGCGCAGTTCCATATTGTGGGTAAGGACATCATCCGCTTCCACTGCGTCATTTGGCCCGCCATGCTCATGGCCATCGGCGAGGCCCTGCCCGAGCACGTCTTTGCCCACGGCTTCCTGACTGTGCGCAATGCCGAGACCGGCAAGGCCGAGAAGATGTCCAAGAGCCGCGGTAACGCCATTGCTCCGCAGGACGTTATCGACATGCTGGGCGTCGAGGGCTATCGCTACTACTTTATGACCGACGTGGTGCCCGGCACCGACGGCGCCATCAGCTTCGAGCGCATGGAGCAGGTCTACAACGCCGACCTGGCCAACAGCTGGGGCAACCTCATCTCGCGTTCGCTCAACATGAGCGGCAAGTACTTTGACGGTTGCGCGCCCGCCAAGCCCGCATCGTTCGATGCGTTCGACAACCCGCTGGCAAAGATCGCCGACGGCCTGGTCGATCGCTACATGGCCAAGATGGACGTGCTCGATTACGGTGGAGCTAAGGACGAGGTCATGGAGCTCATCCATGCCGCCAACCACTACATCGAGGACTCCGAGCCTTGGGCGCTTGCCAAGGACGAGGCCAAGGCTGACGAGCTGGCGTTTGTGATCTACAACCTGCTCGAGGCCATCCGCATTGCCGCTCACCTGCTGATGCCGCTCATGCCCCAGACTTCTGCCGAGGCCCTGCGTCGCCTGTCCTGCGAGGACGAGGCCGCGAGCGACGACCTCAAGGGCATTTGCGCTTGGGGCCTGCTTGCCGGTGGTCAGCCCGTCGAGAAGGGCGAGCCGCTGTTCCCGCGTCTGGGCTAAGCCGCTGCGCGCCATATCGGCAATTTGCTGTTTAGATGTAAGGGCATGGCCGCAACGGTCCATGCCCTTTTGTTTCAAGACGCCGCCACCATGCTAAGGAGGCAACTATGACAACTTCGCCTTTGGCAAACCCCACGGCAACTAGGGAGCTGCTAGAGGAGTTTGGCCTTGCGACCAAGCATCGCCTGGGCCAAAACTTCCTGATCGACAACCATGTGATCGAACGTATCTGTGAGCTCGCTGAACTTGCGGGCGATGAGCGCGTGCTCGAGGTCGGCCCGGGTTGCGGCACGCTGACGTTGGCCCTGCTGCAGGAGGCGGCGTGCGTTACGTCGATTGAGGCCGATCCCGAGCTTGAGCCGGTGCTTGACGCCCACGCCGCCGACTATGCCAACTTCCGCTTTATCATGGGCGATGCGCTCAAGGTGACGTCGGAGCAGATTGAGCAGGTTGCGGGCGGTAATCCGACGGTGTTTGTCGCGAATCTGCCCTATAACGTGGCGGCGACGATCATCCTGCAGTTCTTCCAGACGATGCCCGCGCTTAAGCGCGCTGTCGTCATGGTGCAAAAGGAAGTTGCAGATCGTATTGGCGCAACGCCGGGCAACAAGACCTATGGCGGCTACACGGCAAAGCTCGGCCTGTATGCGCAGGTGACGGGGCGCTTTGAGGTGCCGCCGCGCTGCTTTATGCCGGCGCCGCATGTGGATTCTGCCGTGGTGCGCATCGATCGCGTTGACGGTGTGGTACCCGAGGGCATCGACCGCGAGTTTGTGGCCCGTGTGATCGACGCTGCATTTGCCCAGCGCCGCAAGACGATCCGCAACTCCATGAGCGCCAACGGCTTTGCCAAGGACGCGCTCGACGCCGCCTTTGAGGCCTGCGGTATTGCACCTACCACGCGCGCCGAGACGCTCGACGTCGCTGCCTTTGTCCGCTTGGCTCAGGAGCTTTCCCATGACGCCTAATGTTGAACGCGTGACGTTTACCAAAAAGAAGAAAACGGTGGCCTGCCCGGTGCCGCTGGCACCGCTTGCCGATACGCATGCGCACCTGCTCTCATTTTGGAGCAAGGAAGTGCCCGAGACGCTTGCGCGCGCCAAGGAAGCGGGCATTGACTTGTTGGTGACGGTCTTCGACCCCATTGCCGATAAGCGCAGCGTGGCGGACTATAGTGACTGGCTGGTTCGCGAGATCCTGCCGATGCGGGATATCCCGCAGATCAAGTATCTCGCTGGCGTTCACCCTTATGGCGCGCCGGATTATACCTACGACATTCACGCACAGGTCGTTGCCGCGCTCGACGACCCTTTGTGCGCCGGTATCGGCGAGATCGGTCTGGACTACCACATGGATTACGACGACGATATTGCGCCGGCGCCCCACGACGTGCAGATCGACTGTATGGCGCGCCAACTCGAGGTTGCCGTACGCCGCAATGTGCCGGTAGAGCTGCATCTGCGTCATGAGGACACGGACGAGGAGCGTACCTCGCATGTGGACGCCTACAACGTGTTGCGCGAGGTCGGCGTGCCCCAGGCCGGTTGCGTACTGCACTGCTTTGGCGAGGACCGAGCCACGATGGAGCGCTTTGTGGATTTGGGTTGTTACATCGCCTATGGCGGAGCGGCTACCTTTAAGCGCAACGACGACGTGCGCGAGGCATTCGCGGCAACCCCGCTCGATCGTATTTTGTTCGAGACGGATTGTCCCTATATGGCGCCGGAGCCCATTCGCGGTCTTGAGTGCGAGCCTGCAATGATTTCCATCACGGCAAACGCGCTGGTCAACGACCGCGTCGATCGTACCGGCGAGGACGCCGAAGCAATCGCTCGGGCCGCTTGGGAAAATGCCTGCAAACTTTTCCAAAAATAGTTCTTGCGTTCGCGGCGGCGCTCCGTTATTCTAATTCCTGCACGCGGGCGTGGCGGAATTGGCAGACGCGTACGGTTCAGGTCCGTATGGGGGCAACCCCATGAAGGTTCAAGTCCTTTCGCCCGCACCATTGAATGAAAGAGCTCCCAGCAATGGGAGCTTTTTTGTTATGGGCCCATCGCGGGGACTTGAACCTGCGAAGGAGCGAGCGTCAAGAAAACGCGGAGCGTTTTTAGCGAGCTGGCGAGTCCGCCGGCAGGCGGGCGAAGCCGGTGCGTATCCGCGCAGTGGATACGCGGACGTCCTTTCGCCCGCACCATTGAATGAAAGAGCTCCCAGCAATGGGAGCTTTTTTGTTATGCACGATCTCCTTGGACGGGTATCCTAGTGCCAACGTGCGCCTATCAGAGGAGAGACCATGCTGTTATCCGATATCATCGCTGCCCTTACGAGCCTTCTGCTTCCCATCATCATTTTGTTACTACTGCTCCCCAACGCCTGCTATGTCGTTGAACAGCAGCATGCTGTGA
>CALGKS010000198.1 GCA_937930475.1 uncultured Collinsella sp.
TGCCGGTCGTGCTGCTCGACCGCGACATCGAGGACGGCGGTATCGACTTGGTGACATCTAACAACCGCGAGCTCGTTGCCGGGCTGGTCGACGCCTTGGCTGCTGCGGGCAGTGAGCGCCTGTGCCTGCTCACCGAGGCAAGCGACGACAGCCCCGTCCGTCGCGAGCGTGCCGAGGCCTTTACCGATGAGCTCTCGCGTCGCGGACTTGCCGGCGAGGTTGTCACCCTCACCGACGGTGGCGCCGAGGGTATCAGTCGCCTGGACGAGGCTATTCGCGATTACGCAGGTAAAAAGCTCGGCCTTATCGCTGTCAATGGCTTGGTTTTCTTGCGCCTGACCGAGGCGCTGGCCCAGCTTGGTCCCTCGCTGCCGGCGGGTTTAAAGATCGCGACGTTCGACGACTATCCCTGGAACCACGTGCTCTTTGGCGGCGTGACCACGGCCGCGCAGGACACCCTGGCGATCGCCGAGCGCGTGGTCGAACGCCTGTCCGAGCGCATCGACGTCGTCACCACCACGGTGGGCGAGGCAGCAAGGCTCGCGCCCAAACACATCGAGATCCCCGGCCACATCGAGTCCCGAGCCTCCACTTCGCGCTAGGCCACCGACCCACACTTGCCAGCTCGCGCACGTTTTTTGAGCGCCCGACACGCTTTAACCCTGCGGAAACATTTTTCTGCGATAGTATCTGCGATATAGAACAGTCGAAACCCGCCCGAAAGAAAGGGGAGCGACATGAACCAGCAGAACATCGATTACGTACTCCGCTCTGTAGAGCAGCGTGACATCCGCTTTGTGCGTCTGTGGTTTGTCGACATTCTCGGTCGCCTCAAGAACTTTGCCATCAGCCCCGAGGACCTCGAGGTCGCTTTTGAGGAGGGCATTGGCTTTGACGGCTCGGCCATCGAGGGCTTTGCCACGCCCGAGGAAGCCGACATGCTCGCGTTCCCCGATGCCTCGACCTTCCAGATCCTGCCGTGGCGCCCGAGCCACAACGGCGTCGCCCGCGTGTTCTGCGACGTGTGCACTCCCGATCGCAAGCCCTTCGCCGGCGATCCGCGCGATGCCCTGCGCCGCATGTTCCACAAGGCCGAGAAGGCCGGCTACCTGCTCAACGTGGGCGCCGAGCTGGAGTATTACTACTTCCCCGACGAGCACACGCCCGAGCCGCTCGACAATGTGGGCTACTTTGACCTTTCGGTGAGCGACGCCGCCCGCGACCTGCGCCGCAACACGGTCCTTACGCTCGAGAAGATGTCCGTGCCCGTGGAGTACACCTTCCACGCCGCCGGTCGCTCGCAGCACGGCATGAGCCTGCGCCATGCCGAGGCCCTGAGCATGTCCGACGCCATCACCACGGCCAAGCTCATCATTAAGCAGCAGGCCTATGAGAGCGGCTGCCACGCCTCCTTTATGCCCAAGCCGCTGGCGGGCGAGAACGGCAGCGCCATGTTCCTGTGCCAGTCGCTGTTCGACCACGACGGCAACAACGTCTTTTGGGGTGAGGACGACGAGAGGTACCATCTCTCCGACGTCGCCAAGCACTACATGGCCGGCATTCTGGCGCACGCGCGCGAGATCAGTGCCATCACCAACCCCACCGTCAACTCGTACAAGCGCATCACCACCGGCGGCGACTCCGTGCCGCAGTACGCCACGTGGGGCCTGCGCAACCGCGCGAGCATGGTCCGCATCCCGGTCTACAAGCCCGGCAAGCAGCTGTCCACGCGCATCGAGCTTCGTAGCCCCGACCCCATGGCCAACCCGTACCTGGTCAACGCCGTCACGCTGGCGGCTGGTCTGGACGGCATCGAGCGCAAGCTGGAGCTTCCGCCCGAGGCCACGGCCGAGACGCTCAAGCTCACCGACCGTCAGATGCTCGAGGCCGGCTACGCACCGCTGCCGCGCTCGCTCAAAGAGGCGCTCGACGCGTTTGAGGACTCGCAGTTTATGAAGGATGCCCTCGGCGAGCACATCCACAGTTTCTTCCTTAAAAAGAAGCGCGACGAGTGGCATAAGTTCGAGTCCACGATTACCGAGTGGGAAATCAAGCACTACCTGGCGAACTCCTAATCGTGCCGGTTTGTCCCAGTACGATTGAGCTCATTTCTTTGGAGGCCGATATGTCCGAAAAGAGTGCCCTGTTCATGGCGCGCACGACGCGCTTCCACGAGTTTGCCCGCAGCT
>CALGKS010000199.1 GCA_937930475.1 uncultured Collinsella sp.
ACGCGCTTGAAAACCTTGTTGCGAGCTGGCATAATCCCCTCTGCTGCACGCAAATCGGATCTACGTCCAGGGCCGTAGCGTGGGCACTATCGCCAAAAGAGAAATATCTCTGTGTAGATTGCGCACAGAGACATGCTTCTGTGCTATAGTTCAGGCTTGTTTGTTAACGCGACATGTTCGTTTGTCGCCCAAGGAGGGTCAGTTATGTCCAAAGTTTGCGAAGTTTGCGGTAAGCACCCCGTTGCCGGTCGCTCCATCAGCCACTCTCACCGCGTCACCAACCGTAAGTTCCGCCCCAACATCCAGCGCGTCTACGTCGTCGTCGATGGTCACCGTCGCAAGATGAACGTTTGCTCCACCTGCCTCAAGTCCGGCAAGGTTGCGCGCTCCTAAATAAGGTCTTACCAACAAGTACCTCGGACTCTCCGGGTCAAAGACCTCGCGTTCACATAGAACTTACCAAAGGCGCCCTCCCCTACGGAGGGCGCCTTTTTGCACTCATTGGGGACAGACTTAGATGAGTGTTTTCACGCATTGGGGACAGACATGACGCACGCATTGGGGACAGACTTAGATGAATGCTTTCCTAAGCTCACAGTGCATCGATCGGCCCCAATCCATACCTCAGGCCGCCTCGTTCCAGCCTGCAGTGGCCTTGGTCACACTTGTAGCGCCGATGCCGGTGATACGAGCAATTTGCTTGACCGTAAGATGTGCCCGCCTAAGCCTCAGCAGACAGGCATCGCGTTCGGGCCGCGGCAGGGCCTTGAGCAGCGCAGGATCTATGCTCGGCAGGACTTCGCGCGCAACGGAAAGGGCTTCCTCATCGGGGATCCGGCGGCGTGGAAGAACCTCCACTGACCAGATCCGCCCGGCAACTTCCTTAAGATGCTCGCAATAGCGACGGGAACCCCCGACAATATCGAGCATGGGGGCCGCATCGCAGATGTCAAAGGGATCGTAGCCCAGCTGATATGCCTTATAGCTTGACCAACGGTACGCTTCGAGTGAGTCTAGCGCGCCTTTTACGGGATTGAGATGGATATAATCGAGCAGCTGCACTGCCTGCGTGTCCGACTCAATCGCGACCCGCGAATAGCGATTGTCAAACAGATGCCCCGTTCTCCCCGTTTTCCCATTGAAATACTTGGCATACGCCGTCAGTGCGCACTGCATTGCCTTTGAAAGGTTGTCAAATGGGTCATCAACCATCAAATGGAAGTGATTGTCCATAAGGCACCAGGCCAACACCGCCACTTCATGGCGCGCGAACCTGTCCGAGATATCCGATAAGAAACGATAGCGGTCGGAGTCA
>CALGKS010000200.1 GCA_937930475.1 uncultured Collinsella sp.
GTACGGAAATACCCGTGCATCAGGTTGTTGAAGCCCAGCGGCAGGGCCGAGAGCACCGTGGTCTCGAGCGAGATGACCGCCGCCGTCACAAAAAGCTGCTTGAGCGCGCAAAACCGCAGCTCACGGTTGAGCGTGGCAAGCATTTCCTCCTCGGCCACCACGATGTCACCCACCACGCCGCCGTCATTAAACAGGCTGTAGTAGTCGCGATAGCGCGGATAAAAGTTGACCTCGACCGACACCACAAAGTTGACGGTCGTGACCAGAATGGTCAAAAACGCAAGCAGCGCCGGCACATCATGATAGGGCGCACCGTAAAACAGGCCTTTGACCTGCACGCCGATGGGCCCTGCCCAAATAATCACCAGGTGCGCAAAGAGTCCCAAATTGGTAAACAGGCCCGTCAGCGCGAGCGGCATAAATTGGTCGAGCCAGCGCAAAAAGAGCCAGGGGCTGCGATCGCTCTGAGGAAAATACCGGTACAGCAGCACCACGTCCCAGGCGAGCATCACACCGTAGCCCAGGGCGATCGAGGCCAGCAGCCCCTCGACCGGCGGCAGCCCCAGCGCCAGCGCGGCCAGGGCGCACAGGCATGCCACGCCAATGGCCGCGGCAAAGCTGCACAGAATGCCGCGGTAATCCTTGATGGCCGTGAGATAGCTCATGCCGTTCCAGTTGACGATCATTATGTTGAACAGCCACAGGCACAGCAGCCCCTGCAACAGCGTGGCGCCCGAAAACAGCAAAAAGATGCCGTAGAGCACCGTGCCCGCAACGAGCATGATGGCATTGGAGCCCCAAAACGAGGGCAGGATCTCTGTGTCGCGCTCGGCAAAGAGCATGTCGGCCAAAAAGCGTGTGACCGGCATGGAGAAAAAGCTCGTGAGCGTAAGCGACGCCAGCAGCGTATAGGTCACCATGCACACGAGCAGATCCTGGTTGGCGCGTCCCACGCCCCACAGACCGCACAGCACCAAGATACCCACCTGCAACAGAACGCCCAGCAGCATGGGGCCCGTACACACGATGCCGGCGTAGCCATAGGCGCGCATCGTGGCAAACAGACCCTTGCGCCTAAACAGGCGCTTGAGCTCAAAACCGATTCCGGCCATCGGCTACACCTCCTTCTTGGGCAAATTGAACGCGCGAGCCGTCTCGTCGTACAGCGCGCGATAGTTGGCGAGCATCTGCTCGTGTAGGTAGTAGGTCGCCACGCGACGCTGGCCGCGCTCCCCCATTTCCAGGCGGCGGGCACGGCTCGCGCACATGCGCTCCATAGCATCGGCCAGACCCTTGCGATACATGGGCGGGCTCACGAATCCAGCCACGCCAAAGTCGTCGCCGGGGGCGCCCTCGAGCAGCTCACGACAGCAGCCGACCTCGGTCGTCACGCAGGGGCGACGCGCGCCCAGCGATTCCAACACGCTCAACGGCTGGCCCTCCGAGATACTCGTCAAAATGGTAAAGTCGAGCTTTTCCATGTACTCGACCACGTCGACGCGACCGGTAAAGATCAAGTCACGCACGCCCAATGTCTGCACCAACGCATGGCACTCGGCGCCATATTCCTCGTCGTCCACGCCACCCATAATATGCAGGCGCACGTGCGGCAGGCGCTCATGCAACTCAAAGAAGGCGTAGATCATGGTCTTGACGTCCTTGATGGGCGCCAGGCGCACCACGGCGCCAATGTCCACCCAGCCGTCATCGGGCTTTAAGGGTATGTCCTTAAAGCGATCGAACTGGATGCCGTTGGGGATGACCAGGCATTTTTCCGCATCGCAGCCCATGTCAATCTGCGTCTTGCGGGCGTTATGGAACAAACTGGTCACGCGGAAGGCGCGACGATAGATTTCCTCCGAAAGCAGGTAGAAAAAGCGAATCCAGCGGTCCTTAAACGACGGCACCACCCAGTCGGCGCGAATGATCTCTTCCTCGCGTTCGCGGGTATAGATGCCATGCTCGGTCAGCAGCGCGGGCCCGTTATGAACGCTCGAGCCCAAGCTCGCGAGCAAGCCGCCGTAGCCGGTCGAAATGGCGTGGTATACATCGGCCACCGGCACCTCGCTGCCCAGCAGATAGAGCACGGGCAGCAACATGGAGCGCATGGTGTGGAAGGCGTCGGCGAAAGGCGTATACGGGTACTCGGCCAGGCACACGTCGCGGAAGATATCCATAAACGTGCGGCTCTGCAAAAATGAGAGCGGATGCACGTGGCGGCGCTGGAAGATATCGAACAGCACGTCCCAGTCCGGATTGGACAGCGACACCAGGCGACGCAGCGCCTCGCGCTCGCGGTCGTCAAAGTCGACTTCCTCCTGCTCGCCCGAAAGGCGCAGGGCATCGTCAAGGAACACCTCGTGCACCTCGACGACGTTCCCAGGCAGCTCGTAGACAAACTTGCCGCGGTCTTCGGCGTGCGCGCCAATCACCCACAGCACAAACTCGTGCTCGGGCATGGCCGTGATGTAGCCGTGCATCCAGGTGGACACGCCGCCGTGCACATAGGGGTAGCATCCCTCGAGTACCAAGCAGATTCTCATCGGTCGCCGCCCTCCTTGCGCTCGATCGTCACGGTCCTATCCGTCGCCTTGACCAGGTATAGGTCACCCGTCAGGTGCGTCATCTCGCCACCGGACACCGCACCCGGCTCACCGTCGTTGGCGCGAAACATTAACCACGCCTCGTCGTGAAAGTTG
>CALGKS010000201.1 GCA_937930475.1 uncultured Collinsella sp.
GGTAAGTGGCAAAGGTCTTGCCGAAGCGCATCTTGGCATTCCACAGAAACTTGGGAATGCTGCGGTTACCGGGTTGTTCGCACATGCGGAAGTACGCCTCGGTCTTGTTGACCGCTGCAAGCTGTTCGGGACGCATTGCGAAATCCTCGGTACGCTCGCGTTCGTAGCTAGTTCGGTCTCGAACCTCGAGCCATGCGCTACGCACATCATCAGGCGTGCAGCGGAACCACTCGCCACCGACATTCTCAAACCCCTTGGCCTCAAGGCGCTTGTGAACCGCGTGGTCCATAAACGAGGAACCATCAGTACGCATTGAGCTTTCGGCAAACACGATCTCGTACGGTTTACCCTCGCCCGGCTGGATGACGGGGAACTGCTGGGCAACGCGCTTTTCAACGTCGATTTCCGTGTATCCGACCTTGAGGAAGTCCGCGTGGTCTGGATTTTTGTCGCGGTAAGCATATATCGATGGCCGCACTTCCGGCCGCTGCGGAAAGAAGGTGTTACTCATGTTCGGCCTCTGCCTTATTTCCGATGATGCTTTCAATGAAACTGATGTCTTCGTCTGTGAACCCATACCGTTCAATCAGGAGACTATCAGTCCATTCTCTATCGAAGGGAACAAGCGGAATGTAATCGAACACCGACTGATTTACCTGCATTGTTCCCTTGCCAAAATAAAGAAGAAATCTAAATATGTTCGTTTCCATGAAGAACTTGCAGCGAAGCATCTCATCCTCCGAATTGAATGGGCCAATTTGGAGGAATGTTTCGGTACATACTTCACCGGGCAATCCCACAATTGTTTCGGGGGGAATTACTGCATTTGTGGAGTAGGATGTTGTGAAAAACAGCTTGTATTTATCAATATTCTCTTTTCCTGCTGTTACCGTCTCACGAGTGATGTGACCAGAAATCCTGCGGGCCCCTCCTTTAATACCCTTTACTCCATATATTTTCACCGACCCAGGGAAGGCCGTGTCGGAAAGGTTAGAATTTGGGTAGCGGTTGGGCTCATTAAAAAGAAACTTTCTTATTCCAAAGGGTTTGGTCTTTGAGACGATTTTAGAAAAGCGCTCCGAACCATCTAGCTTTTCCAAAACTGAAAACAGTCTACTGTCTCTCACAACATATTTTGTGCCACTATCCAGAAATCGCAGGCATGTTGTTGCTTGACCGCTGGCTGGCTTATATTCGTACTTCAGCTTGCCTTTGTGTCTTCTATCCCATAGGAAGAAGCAAACGCCTCCGTCGATATGAAGACCGGGAAAACACTCGGCGGCATTCTCGAAATCGTGTATTTCTGCGAGGCATTGATCTGTGCGCATTTCTTCGCGAAATGAATTAAGCGTCGACCTGCCGCCGACCATCCACCGGGAGGGAATAATCATTGAGAGGTAGCAAGGGCTTAACTTCATCGCTTGTCTGACAAAGTTCTGGTAGATTGGGGCGGCAGCGTCAGTGCTTGCTCCGCTTCCGTCACTCAGCTGATACGGTGGATTGCCGACTATCACGTCGAACTTCATATTCAAAATCCTCTCGGGATCGTCGGTGTGGATGAATTCATAGGCATGGGTTTCAAGCGTCGTGTCGCGGTCGTATTCCGCGTTGGACGCGCCGCAATACTTGCAGCGGCCGTTGGCCCAGGTGTGCTGGATGCTTCGGTGCCTAATGCGTCCTTCAGAGCTATCGAACTCGACAACCGAGAATTTGCCGTTGGGAAACTTGCTGCAGTACAGGCTGCGCCGCGACAGCAGGCTCGTGAGCTCAGTAATCGCGATGCCGAAGAGCTGCTCGTGCATGATGTGGTCAACGCGTTCCTGCAGGTCGGGATACACGTGTTCAAGTCCCACGATGAATCGCTTTGCCGCTTCGCGCAAAAACACGCCCGACTTGCAGCATGGATCCAAGATCTTGATGGTGGGGTCACTCCAGATCTCGGCCGGCAGCATGTCCAGAACATCGTTGGCGAGATCCGGCGGCGTAAAAACCTCGTCGTTGCTTAGGTTAGCCAGACAAGTCAATACGTCGGGGTTGTGCACGGTCTCAAGCAGGTTAGCCATGGCGCTGAACCTCCCAGTAATTGGTGAGGGGATATTCCTTTATTGCGGAAGGGATGTAGGCGTCGAGTTCGGCGTCGTACTCCCAGTCGGTATGCGCTCGGACATCGCCGCCTAAGTCGTCGAAGGTGAAAAGGGAGATCGTTTCCCCCTTGTCGGCGTTGCCATCGAGAAGCTCACTCAGTAAGAAATCACGGCGCTTCACCTTGTCGCCCGTTACGAGTGACCATTCGGCAAAGGTGATGGGGCTGTCGTTGGCGTCTTTGAGCGTGAGGGCGTCGCCGCACAGGATGTTCTTCTCGAGCACGTAGCGGATTGACTCGAGGAAGAGCGCGTCCGGCTTTTTGATTGCTTTCTTGGCCTCTGCCTCGACGATTCCGTATAGACGATCGCGGCATTCTTGGGCGTTGTCTTCGAGAAGCTCGACGCCGTAAAGGCTACTTACAGCGACGAACGCATTTCGCTGGTAATCGTCAGGATTCTTCTTGTAACGCTGAGTTACAACGGCGAGCTTGCGGCGCAGTACCTCGGCTAGGAAATTGCCATTGCCGCACGCCGGCTCCAGAAAACGGGATTCGATGCGCTCGGTCTCCTGTTTGACCATGTCGAGCATGGCGTTGACTTCGCGCTCGTTCGTAAAGACCTCTCCGTGCTCCTGCACTCTCTTGCGAGATTTAACCTGCCGAGCCATAGAAATCGATCCCCCGTCGCGTTGTGGAATATAATCCACAACAGTCTAACCTCGATCTCGGCATTGTGGAATATAAACCTCAGCGAACTGTGTTTTCGCCAATACGATTGCTGCCATGAAGAGCGATGGCATCAACATATCTATCCGCAAGGTCGTGGGCGTTAACGCCGGGCGTATTCGCGTGCAAAGGGGCTACAGTCAGACTTTTGCCGCCGAGCGATCGGGCATCGACCGTTCTGCTCTGAACAAGTTTGAGGTTGGGAAGTTCAATCCCTCGCTCGAGTGGCTCTGCAAACTTGCGGACGGTTTGGATGTTCCGCTTGTCGAGTTCTTCTCCGGCCTGGAGGATGCACGTCCCAGCGAGTGCGCTGCTGTCCGCGTGACAGACGCAGGGGAGTAGCTGTTCCTTAGGAATCTGCCAGATGTGCCCAGCGCTAACCTGTCAAAAGCGCGTGGCAAAAGTAGCTCAAAAAGCCCCGTCCCAAATTAGCTACTTTCGGTGGGCGTCCGTGCCGTGCGGTAAAATCGTTCAGTCAGAACACGAACCCGCATCGGAGCTCATCACATGGCATTCGTCCATCTGCACAATCACACTGTTTTCTCCATGCTCGACGGCGCAACCCGTATCCAGGATATGGTCAACCGCGCTGTTGAGCTGGGCATGCCCGCCGTGGCTATTACCGACCACGGCTACATGTACGGCGTGCCCGATCTGGCGCTGGCCTGCGACGCCGTCAACCACAACACGCCCGAGTACAAAACGTGGAGCCACGACAAGGCCTTCTTGGAAAAGGACCGCCGCGACGAGCTGGTGGAGCCCGACGCCGAGGCAAACCCGCGCGAGCATGCCCAGTACGTTAAGGACATGGCAATGTGGGACGAGAAGGGCAATATCGACGAGCTCAAGCCGCCCCTGGTCATCAAGCCCATCTTTGGCTGCGAGGTCTACTTTACGCCGGACGAGACGCTCGCCCGCGACCACAAGCCCGAGCTCTACCACATGATCCTTCTGGCCAAGGACCAGGAGGGCTACGTTAACCTGATGCAGACGGTCTCCGAGGCCGCCGTGCAGGGCTTTTACTACAAGCCGCGCGTGACGCTCGACAATCTGCGCCGCCATGCCAAGGGCATGATCTGCACGAGCGCCTGTATCGCTGGCATCATCCCCAAATACATCGACCGCGGTGACATGGAGGGCGCCATTAAGTGGGCCGAGACCTTCCGTGACACCTTCGAGCCCGGCGACTTCTATATCGAGATTCAGGAACACGGCATTACCACCGATAACGGCCTGACCGACGAGCAGATGGACCGCACGCTCATCGACATCGCCAAGCAGGTGGGCGTCAAGGTCATCGCCACCAACGACTTCCATTACCTGCGCCGCGAGGACGCGCCCGTGCAGGACGTCATCATGTGCATCGGCATGAATGCCAAGGTCGACGACCCCAACCGCATGCGCATGACCGGCTCGGAGTTCTATATGAAGACCGAGGAGGAGATGCGGGCGATGTTCCCGTATTGCCCCGAGGCCTGCGACAACACGCTCGAGATCGCCGACAAGTGCTACGTCGAGCTTGACTGGGACTCCATCATCCTGCCGCGCTTCCCGCTGCTCGATCCCGGCGAGACGCACGAGAGCCAGTTCCGCCGCGAGTGCGAGAAGGGCCTGCGCCAGCACTACGG
>CALGKS010000202.1 GCA_937930475.1 uncultured Collinsella sp.
ATCCTGGGTGCCGACGGTAAGAAGCTCTCCAAACGCCACGGCGCCACCTCGGTGGAGGAGTACCGCGACGCCGGCTACCTGTCCGACGCCTTCGTCAACTATCTGGCGCTGCTCGGCTGGTCGCTCGATGGCGAGACCACGATCATCCCGCGCGACGTCCTGGCCAGCAAGTGCTCGCTCGACCGCATCTCCAAGAACCCGGCGACCTTCGACCCCAAGAAGCTCGACTGGGTCAATGCCGAGTATATCAACGGCATGTCCGATGCTCAGTTTGCCGACGAGATCATGGTCCCCGAGCTGCACGAGGCGGGTCTCATCGAGGGTAATGTCGAGTACGGCGAGGATTGGATCGACGCGCTTGCCGCCATCGTCAAGCCGCGCACCAAGATGCCGGCCGACGCCGTGACCGTCGCCGCTCCCATCTTTGCCACGGCCGAGACGCTCGAGTATGACGAGAAGTCCGTCAACAAGGGTCTGGCCAAGGAAGGCATGGGCGCCATTCTGGATGCCGCCAAGGCCGCGCTCGAGGGCGTGGACGAGTGGACGGCCGCCAACATCGACGCCGCGCTTGAGCCGCTGCCCGAGCAGATGGACCTCAAGAAGCGCGTGGTGTTCCAGGCCGTGCGCGTCGCCGTCTGCGGCAACATGGTGAGCCCCCCGCTGGGCGAGACCATGGCACTCGTCGGCCGCGACGACTGTCTGGCGCGCATCGACCGCGCCCGCACGATGGCGCTGTAGCAGCTGCGTAAACGCATGTATCTGAGCCCCGCTCACCACGAGTGGGGCTCTTGTTTCTAAAGACGTATGGGATAGGAGGTGCTGGGGCCATGGCCGAGCAACTTTCGCTGTTTGGTTCGCCGGAACCGGAGGGAGCTCCGAAGTTCGTGGCCCCTGTCGCCGCCCCGGCGCAGCCCGAGCCTGCCCCTGAGCCCGTCGCCGCCTACGCGAGCGTGGTTCTCGACATCCCGACCCGTGCACTGTCCGAGCCGTTTGCCTACGGCATTCCGTCGTCACTCGCCAACGATGCCCAGATCGGCTCCACCGTTCTAGTTCATTTTGGCAACCGTGCTGCCGCGGGCTACATCGTCGACATCGCGTCCGAGCTGACCGACCTGCAAGGTAACGAAGCTCTCGATCCCGCGCGCATCAAGCCTATCGAGGCTATCCTCAGCAAGCCGCTCTTTACCGCCGAGGCCGCCCGTATCGCACGCTGGATGAGCCGCGAGTACGTCGCAACGCTTTCCGAGTGCCTGCGCCTGTTCTTGCCACCGGGTGGAAGCCCGCGCGTGGTCAAGGGCGATGACGGCGTGTGGGCCGTTGAGCGCCCCGCCGTCAAACCCATTCAAAACCGCTGGGTTATGCTCACGCCCGAGGGTTTCGACTACACGCCGCCCAAGACCGCGGTCCGTCAGCGTCAGCTCATCGAGGCGCTCCAATGCGGTCCGGTCACGACGCGCGACCTTAACCTGCTCTACAACAGCATGTCGGCGACCATCAAGGCGCTCGAAAAACGCGGCGTCGTGGTGGTGGAAGAGCGCCGCGCTTGGCGTGGCTGCAGCGAGCGGACCACGCTGTCCTCGGCGAGCGGCAAGGCCCCGGTGGCACTCACCAACGGTCAACGGCAGGCCCTCGCGCAGATTGAACGCGCACGCTTGGACGCTCATGGTGATGTGGTGCTGGTCGATGGCGTTACCGGTTCCGGCAAAACCGAGGTCTACCTCTCGGCGATTGAGCGCGTGCTGGCGGCAGGCCGTTCGGCCTGCGTGCTTGTGCCCGAGATCTCGCTGACGGCCCAGACCGTCGGCCGCTTCCGCTCGCGCTTTGGCGAGACGGTCGCTGTGTTCCATTCGCGTCTTTCTGCTGGCGAGCGCCTGGACCAGTGGGACATGGTCGCCAGCGGTGCCGCGCGCGTGGTCGTGGGCGCTCGCTCGGCGCTCTTTTGCCCGCTCAGCGACTTGGGTCTCATCATCATCGACGAGGAGCACGAGACCAGCTACAAGCAGGGTTCCAGCCCGCGCTACCATGCGCGCGAGGTGGCGTCTGAGATGGCGCGCCGCTATCGCTGCCCACTCGTGCTGGGTTCGGCCACGCCTTCTGCCGAGGCCCTCGACCGCTGTCGTCGCGGCACGTACAACGGTGCCACTTGGACGCGTGTCGAGATGCCCGAGCGCCCGGGACACGCCGTGTTGCCCACAGTCCGCATTGCCGACCTGCGCCGCGAGTTCGCGCACGGCAGTCGCTCCATGTTCTCAAAACCGCTGATGGAGGGCCTCGAGCGCGTAGTCGAGCGCCGCGAAAAGGCCGTGTTGCTGCACAACCGTCGCGGCTTTGCGCCCTTCCTGATGTGCCGCGAATGCGGCTGCGTGCCCACCTGCAACCACTGTTCCACCGCACTCACGTACCACGAGCGCACGCACACGCTGCAGTGCCACACCTGCGGATCGTCTTGGCGCGTGCAGCCCTATCCGGCGCCCACGAGTCGCTGTCCCAAGTGCGGCAGCCGCTACCTGGCAAAAATGGGCCTGGGTACGCAGCAGATCGAGGACGCACTGCACCAGATGCTGCCCGACGACGTCGCCATCATTCGCATGGACGCCGATTCCACGCGCGGCAAGGATGCGCACAAAAAGCTGCTCGAGCAGTTCGATGCCGCCGATTGCGCGGTGCTGCTGGGCACACAGATGATCGCCAAGGGCCTCGACTTTCCCGAGGTCACGCTCGTGGGCGTGGTCAATGCCGACTTTGCCCTCAAGCTTCCCGATTTTAGAGCAGGGGAGCGCGCCTACGATTTGCTGGAGCAGGTCGCTGGCCGTGCCGGGCGCGGCGATCGCCCCGGCGAGGTTATCATCCAGACCTATCTGCCCGAGGACCCGGTCATTCGCGCCGTCGCCGAGCACGACCGCTCGATCTTTACCGACTACGACCTGGACCAGCGCCGCGACGCCCTGTATCCGCCCTTCGTCCGTCCGGCCAACATCTTGGTATGGTCGACGAACGCGGATGACGCGCGGGACTACATCGGTCGTATCGCGAAGCTCCTCAAGCGTCGCTGGCATGCCGCCGCGCCCGACTTTTTGCGGGCGGGGAGCGCCGTGCCCCAGGTGCTTGGTCCGGCTTCGTGTGTAATCGAGAGAGCCAAGGACCGTTACCGCTTCCATCTGCTTGTAAAGTCGCCGGTAGGGTACCATGTCTCTGATGATATCGACGCCTGCCTCAAAGAGGTGGGCTCCGTGCGCGGCGTGAGCGTGATCGTTGACGTCGACGCCTATGATTTGATGTAACAACCCGAAAGGATGGCCATGGAAGCCAACGGAATCGTACTGTCGCCCGACCCTCGTCTGCGCCAGGAGTGCGCCGTCATCGAGGAGATCACCCCAGCGATTGAGGCGCTTGCCGAGAAGATGAAGAAGATGATGTTCGACAACGGCGGTTGTGGTCTTGCTGCCCCGCAGATCGGTGAGCTCATTCAGCTCGTCACCATCGACTGCGACTACAGCGACAAGAACGACTATGACCCGTACGTGCTCATCAACCCTGTTATTGTTGAGCAGAGTGACCATCTGGTGCCGTTTAGCGAGGGCTGCCTTTCTATCCCTGGCATTAGCTGCGAGATCGAGCGTCCCGATCACGTTGTCGTTGAGGCGTATGACTTGGATGCCAACTTGATTCGCTACGAGGCCTCGGGCGATCTGTTCTGCGTGTGCCTGCAGCACGAGATCGATCACCTGCACGGCAACACCATGTTCGAGCGACTCAAGCCGATGCAGCGGATTAAGGCCGTCAAGGAGTACCAGGACGCCCTGGCTCGCGGCGCTCGACCGGGCGAGACGGAGTAGGTTTGTCCGTCCCCGGGGCGCCCGCCTATATCATCCCGTGCTCAAACATTCTCGCTGCGCTGCGAAACTGCGCGCGGGACGATATAGGCGGGCGCCCCGGGGACTACGTTGACGCTGCTTGTCTCGCCCGGGTGCCGTTGGGTCAGGGATAGGCGTCTTCGCTGATAGGTGCTTTGTTGGGGGGCTGCTTTTATGCGGCTCTTTCTTTGTTTTTGGGTATATTTGTCTTTGTTGAACTGTTCTTGCGGCTGGGTGCGCTTGCGACCTGGAACGCTTCTTTTGTAGCCGTCTCGGCTCGTTGTTGAGAGGAGACTTACTTTTATGCGTATTGTGTTTATGGGTACGCCTGATTTTGCTGTGCCTTCGTTGACTTCGCTTGTTGAGGCTGGGAACGAGATTGCGCTTGTTATTACTCGTCCCGATGCTGTTCGCGGGCGCGGTAAGAAGCTTGAGCCTTCTCCCGTTAAGGCCAAGGCGCTCGAGCTTGGTCTGCCCGTTGTTGAGGCCAATCGTATGACGCCGGAGGTTGTTGAGGCGCTCCAGGCTGCGCAGGCTGATATTTTCTGTGTGGCTGCCTATGGCTGCATTTTGCCTGATGAGGTGCTGCATATGGCGCCGCTTGGTATTGTGAATGTTCATGCGTCCTTGCTGCCTCGTTGGCGTGGCGCTGCTCCTATTCAGCGTGCCATTCTTGCTGGTGATGAGGTTGCCGGCGTTTCCATTATGCGTATTGGGCATGGTGTTGATA
>CALGKS010000203.1 GCA_937930475.1 uncultured Collinsella sp.
TTGTTATCCACGCCGCGCACCTGCACCGTGTAGGAGCTAGTGCCATTCTTGCCCGGCTGCACGTCCACATGAGTATTGCCCACGCCGTCACGTAGGGTCTCATTATCTGTTGTGTCCTGCTCATTGCCCTCGAACACCGTCATGATGTTCGACACGTAGTCGCTGTATACCGGGTAGAAGTCGGTCGGGCGGACAACAGTGATCTCGCTACCCGCAGGATAAAAGGCTCCCTGATTTTTAAGATCGGCTAACTGAGTCGAGGTGATGGCGGCATAGGCGCCGTTCATCCCCGCCTCGTCGCTGCGCTGCGTGGTCCAGCCGATAAATGTGGCAGTACGCGACAAACTACCGCGATCGACCGGGGCAGCAGGCGTCAGATCGACGCCATAGCGGTACCAGTCCACCGAAGCATCGTGTTTGACGCCGTCATGCCAATCGAGCGTCTCGCCCTTAACGTTATAGAACAGCACCTGCGCCTCGTATGAAGCGATAAAGAGGTCATTGCCCTTGAAGCCTTCGCTCTCGGCATGCCCCTCACCGTTGTCGGCAGTGTAGATCGAGGTTGTCTCGTGGTTCGCGTTCTCCTCGACACGCTTGCCGTCCTTAACAGCAGCGTCATCGGTCTTGCCGTCAAACCAGCTATTGTCTTGGCCAATGCGATTCACGTGCACATTGGGCTCGCGGAACCAGCCCATAAAGCGGTAGCCACCGTTTTCATTGGTCAGGCCCTCGGGCTTTGCAGAGGTCTCCTGCTTAAACGTCACCGACGTATCGCCTTGGGCCAAGCCCTGAGCCGTTCCCGCCAGCACGGCGCTCACGGCAAAGGTATACGGATCCGAGGTCTTCTGTTCAATACCGAGTTTGGTTGCCTCGATGGTCGCGGTACCCGCACCAGGAAAATCAATCGTCGCCTTAACGCTCTGGCCATGCACGGGGATATTCAGCTTGTAATCCATCGCCCACTCATTGGTGTGCTGACCACCCAGAACCTTGTCGTTATCAGTCGAGCGCTTGATGCCGGCGCAAAAGTCATAGTCGTGCTCTTCCCACAGCTCGCGCGTGATGTAGCGTTCGTCGTCCCACGGACCATAGCTCTCGCCCTTGGTGGTACCGTCACCGCCAAACGAAGGAATCTTTTTCTTAGCCGCGGTACCCTGGCTGTTGCCTTTTAGGCTCACGCTCGGCTTAAAGTAGCACTCGGCGACCGTCGCGTCGTCCTTGTTGGCGCGCGCAGCAATACCGCCCAAGTTCACGTCGTTTTGAATAATGGGAATCACAGCGATGGGATTGTACTGACGCGAGCTCAGGTCACCCGCAAAGTGGCTGCGAACGAGCTCGTTGCCTTCTTCGGTTAAAATACGGCCCGCTAGGCCGCCCGTCCACGCGCGCGTTACGGAGACGACGCCCACGTACGATGCGGCATAGCTGTAGCACTGCGCCGTCGAGAAGCAGTCGATAATCTTGGCGCCGCCCGCCATGCAGCCCACAAAGCCCGAGGCATACACGTTGTTGCCGCCCAGGGCGCCAATGGCAACGTCGTATTTATTGGTAACGTCGGTCATGCCCTTATCGGCAATCGAACCATCCTCTTTGCGCGTAGGCGTAACGCGGCAGTACTCAATCGTCGAGTTTTCAACGTAGCCGGCAAACGCTGCCATATACAGGCCCTCACCGCCGAGCGCCTGTACGCCCGAAGTCGTGTTGTTAACGGCGCGGCCACCACGGACCTCGCAGTTGTAGAGCTTGCAGCCGTCGAGCTCGCCGGCAATCAGGCCGCCCTCAAAGCCTGCGTTGGTAATAAGATTGAGCGTGTTGTTGGCGCACGTAACGTGCAGGGTGCTCTCCATGACCATGACGTTTTCGAAGCTGGTGTTGACGGCCTTGCCCACGATAATGCCGCCGCGGAAGTCAGCCCAAATGTTGGCGTCCTTGACCAGGAAGTTCTTGATGGTGGCGCCGTCGGTCTCGGCAAAAAAGCCCGTGTCGCGCTCGGGGTCCAACATATTGTTGGCGTAGTCCAGACCCTTTACCGTGTGGTTCTGGCCATCGAAAATGCCCTTAAAGGGATGCTCCTTGTTGCCAAAGGAGAGGTGCTTGACCGTGTTCGAGACGATGGTCTTCATGTCCTCACCATCGAGCTCAATATCGTTATCGAGATAGACCTCCCAATTGGACGTGTCGCGCTCGCGCGAAAGCGCCACGCACGTCAAAAACTCAGCCGCGCTTTTGATGTGGAATTTTTGGCCCTCAGGCACATCCTCGGCATGCGCCACCGCCGGCAGCGCCATTACGCAGCAAAGGGCAATTGCCGCCACGGCAATCAGCCTGCTAAGCACACCTCGGTTTCTGTTCTTGATCTTCATGGGCTAGTTCGCCTCCGGCCAGCCCGCGACGTCAAGCACGTCGAGGACGGTATCGCTTGCCTGCTGGTTTTTGGCCTGCACGGCCTGAACGTCGATATCGAGCCTGAATGAGCCGCCGCGCGCGGCGTCGTGGTAGTCGCCCACAAAGCGCAGCGAGTCCATAAGGCTCTCGGACATGGCGCCGGGGTCGAGCACGCCGCCGCGTCCGGTAAGGCCGCGATAGTAAAACCACCCATCGCCGCCATCGACCCACGGGGAGCCCTCGCCCGCGCTCACGTTAAAGGCGACGCTGTCCGAGGCATCCGCGGTCGAGCCGTCAGTCGCCACCGACGTCATGCGCAGACGCGCGCGAACATACTCGGGCTGTGCGCCGGCATTCTCCACACGCACGATGCGGCTGATGTCAGAGCCCGTGGCCTTGGTATCGGGATAGTCCCCATGCGCGTTGGGCTCAAACGGAATCTCTTCGCCTTGATCGTTGAGGGTGAATTCGCAGACTCGTACCTTCACACTGCCAAACGACACGACGTTGCTCGCGGGCACCATGTCCACGGTAAAAGCCAGCGTGCCGCACAGGCACGCCAGGGCAAGCAACGCCATGGCGGCAAGCGCCAAGGTGCGTTTCTGATTGTCGGATAGATTGTTGAGCATTACGTTCGCCATTCGTCGGATAAGGGGG
>CALGKS010000204.1 GCA_937930475.1 uncultured Collinsella sp.
ATTGTGGGGCTAACGGGCAGGGGCCCGCCGAACCAAGTTAGGCAGCCGGGCAGATCTTCTTGAAGAGCTCGATGACGTCGTCGAGCGTCGCCTCGCGCGGGTTACCCGGGAAGCAAGCGTCGGCCATGGCGTCCTTGGCCAGGACCTCGATCTCGTCGGCCTTCATGGCCTCGCAGACGTGCGGGATGTTCACGTCGGCGGAGAGCTGCTTGACGGCGGCGATGGCGGCGTCGGCAGCCTCGTCGGTGCTCATGCCCGTGGTGTCAACGCCCATGGCGACGGCAACCTTGGCCAGGCGCTCGGCGCAGACCGGCTTGTTGAACTCCATGGCGATCGGCAGCAGCATGGCGCAAGCGACGCCGTGCGGGGTGTCGTAGTGAGCAGACAGGGTGTGAGCCATGGCGTGGTCGATGCCCAGGCCAACGTTGGAGAAGCCCATGCCGGCGACATACTGACCAAGAGCCATGCCCTCGCGGCCGGAGCCGGGCTGGCCGGACTTGGCCTCGGCAACGGAGTCGCGCAGGTTCTCGCTGATCAACTTAATGGCCTCAAAGTGGAACATGTCGGAGAGCTCCCAGGCGCCCTTGGTGGTGTAGCCCTCGATGGCGTGGGTCAGAGCGTCCATACCAGTGGAAGCGGTAAGGCCGGCGGGCATGGAAGCCATCATGTCGGGGTCGACGACGGCAACCTCGGGGGCGTCGTTGGTGTCGACGCACACGAACTTGCGGACCTTCTCGGGGTCGGTGATGACGTAGTTGATGGTCACCTCAGCAGCGGTACCGGCGGTCGTCGGCACGGCGATGGTGAACACGGCGTGGTTCTTGGTGGGAGCAACGCCCTCGAGGCTGCGGACGTCGGCGAACTCGGGGTTGTTGATGATGATGCCGATGGCCTTGGCGGTGTCCATGGAGGAGCCACCACCGATGGTCACGATAGCGTCAGCCTCGGCGGCCTTGAAGGCCTCGACGCCGTCCTTGACGTTCTGGATAGTGGGGTTGGGCTTGATCTCGGAGTAGAGGCTCCAAGCGATGCCGGCGGCGTCGAGCTCGTCGGTCACCTTAGCGGTAACGCCAAACTTAACCAGATCGGGGTCGGAGCAGACGAAGATCTTCTTGTAGCCGCGACGCTGGAGCTCACCGGGGATCTCCTTGATGGCGCCGGAACCATGATAAGAAATGGTGTTGAGAACGAAACGATTAGCCATTGATAGCCTCCCATCGTGTGCGGGGCACCCATTACGCCCCACGCTATGAGTCCCATCCTAACGCTTTTGAAACGAAAAACACGTGAGAACGTCAAATTGTTAAAGCGTTTCAACAGAAGATGAAAAAATAATGCGGCAAAGGGACGGCCCCTCTGCCGCATTCGGTTACTTTCGACAGCCCTCTTTCCAAGCCTCGGCCGCAACCTTCCAGCGAAAACGCAAGTCGCGCTCGCGGTCGATGAACATGATGGCAAACGCGACAAACAGCAGCACGCTCGCCACGACGATGGCGTGCAGGCCTATGCGCTCAATACACCAGTTGCCCAGCACAGCGCCAAACACAAAGGTAAAGATCACGCCAAAGTACAGCAGGCCGTTTTCCAAAAAGCCGCGCTTGTGGGTGATGATGTAATCATCCACGTTTTGCAGCGCGTTGCGCAAGTTGCCGATGCACATGGTCGTGGCGATGCCGTGACCGTGGATCTTGCGGAAGCTCTCGACCTGCATGCCGCAGGCAAACGAGGTGAGGCAGTTGGCGAGCAGGTTGAAATTGCCGCCCGGGATAAAGCTCACGCCCAGCAAGATGACGGCTTCAAAGAACACCGTCACCTGACGCCAGTGGATCACGCTGCCAAACCGCTCGTGTACCAGATCGGCAAGCATAATACCCACGGCAAACGACACCACAGGGAAGAAGTAGCGCCCCGCAAGTGCCCAGTTGCCCTCCGAGATGCTCACTCCCACGAGCAGGATGTTGCCTGTTTGCGCGTTGGCGAAAACATGGTCGCGCCCAATGTACGAATACACGTCCATAAAGCCACCGGCGAGCGCCAAGATGATGCCCAGCTCAATAGACTCCGATATCTGTTTGGCACGCTGCATCGTCGTGCATCCTCCTTGTTGACGACTCTCTCGTGCGTTGGCGGAAACATAGCCGCCGTTCATACTGTAACCCATTGACAACATGACGTGCGCGCGAGATGGGTTCCCCAACGCGCAGATACACAGTCTGGAAACAAACAGCGGGCGCGGCGCCGGCACCCGCATCGACACGCCGATCCGCCAGCTCGTGTACTCCACCAGTCTTTTTAGCCCCGTCCCAAAAAGACTGGTTACAATTACGTGCAGCATACAAACACCGGGAGGGATCGTGGCAAAAAAGCCTCAGCACGCTCAGAACAACCAGCGCAGTCAGCAGGGCAAACAGGGCCAGCAGCAAAAGCGCGGCGGTAAGGCGCAGGGTGGGCACACCACGCATACCCCAGCAGCGCCCACGCGCCCCTGGCGTCCGGGCCGCGACAAGTTCCTCCCCGTCAGCCGCGCCGATATGGACGCGCGATGCTGGGACCAGTGCGACTTCGTCTACATCTGCGGCGACGCCTACGTGGACCATCCCAGCTTTGGCATGGCCATTATCAGCCGCGTCCTCGACGCGCACGGCTACAAAGTGGGCATCATCTGCCAGCCCGACTGGACCGACCCCGCCAGCATCACCGTGCTCGGCGAGCCGCGCCTGGGCTTTTTGGTCAGTGCCGGCAACATGGACTCCATGGTCAACCACTATTCGGTGACCAAGCACCGCCGCCACACCGACGCCTATACCCCCGGTGGCGAGGAGGGTCGCCGCCCCAACCGTGCCGTTACGGTCTACGGCAACCTCATCCGCCAGACGTTCAAGGACGCTCCCATCATCATCGGTGGCATCGAGGCAAGCCTGCGCCGTCTGGCCCACTACGACTATTGGCAGGACAAGCTCAAGCGCTCGGTACTGCTCGACTCGGGCGCCGACATCCTCATCTACGGCATGGGCGAGCACGCGATCGTCGAGATCGCCGACGCGCTCGACGCGGGACTGCCCGTCGATCAGATCACCTATATCAACGGCACCGTCTACCGCACGGGTTCGCTCGACGAGGTCTACGACTACGACCTGCTGCCCAGCTGGGACGACCTTACCGCCGACAAGCTCAACTACGCACGCAGCTTCAATGTGCAGCAGCAGAATATGGACCCCATCACCGGACACCGCCTGGTAGAGCCCTACCCCAACAGCGTCTATGTGGTGCAGAACCCGCCATCGGCGACGCTCACCACCGATGAGATGGACGAGGTGGCCGAGCTCCCCTACGCACGCGATTGGCATCCCGACTACGACGCGGCAGGCGGCGTGCCGGCCTTTGCCGAGATCAAGTTTTCCATTAGCTCCAACCGTGGCTGTTTTGGCGAGTGCTCGTTTTGCGCCCTCACCTTCCACCAGGGGCGCGTGCTGCAGATGCGCAGCCACGATTCGATCATGCGCGAGGCCGAGCTGCTCACGCGCGATCCCGAGTTTAAGGGCTACATCAACGACGTGGGCGGACCGACGGCAAACTTTAGCCGCCCTGCCTGCGACAAGCAGCTCAAGCACGGCGTGTGCAAGAACAAGCGCTGCCTGTGGCCGAGCGTATGCAAGAACATGGTGGTCGACGAGAGCGGCTACACGCAGTTGCTGCGCGACCTGCGCCAGCTGCCGGGCGTCAAGAAGGTCTTCGTCCGCAGCGGCATCCGCTTTGACTACACCATGGCCGATGCCTCGGACGAGTTTTTGCGCGAGCTGCTGGAGCACCATGTCTCGGGCCAGCTGCGCGTAGCGCCCGAGCATGTGAGCGACGCGGTGCTGTCCGTGATGGGCAAGCCGAGCCGCGCCGTCTACGACGCGTTCTGCCGTAAATTTGAACGCCTGAACCGCGAATACGGACTCAAGCAGTA
>CALGKS010000205.1 GCA_937930475.1 uncultured Collinsella sp.
GGATGGCAGCCTTCAGACGCTCGGGCGTAATCTTGACGCCGCACTCTTCCTCAATCTTGGCGGCAAGCTTTTTGACCTCGGCCTTCCAGGTCACGAGCGTCGACTCGTCGTGTACGTTGGGAATATCCATGACGTACATGTTCTTTTGCGTGGCAAAGAACTCGTAGGCTTTCTTCTTACCGTCGCAGGTGTTCTCGCCTACCACCAAGTCACTCGACTCAATGTAGGGGCAGACCTCGCCCAGCTTAAAGCCGGCAAAGCTCTTGATGAGCGGACAAGTGTTGCGCGGCAAGTGCTCCTCGACCTTGTCGGTCGCCCAATCGGCACCAGAGCACAGACCCACGGGGATACCGTCGCAGGCGAGCACAATCTCCTCGGGCACGTAGACGCAGAACGAACCGACGATCTTGGTGGCCTCGCCGGCCTCCTTCTTGTCGAGCATCTCCTTAATACGGCCGCTGTGGATGTTGGTGGCCACAAAGTCCAGGTAGGACGTGGACTTTGGGCGATTGTTCTGCGTCAGGAACATATCGCCGTACATCTGGCCCACGGCGCCCAGCAGCATGTCGTGGTCGGCAAGATTCATGCCGAGGCTCTCCCACATCGGATGGAAATCAAATTCTTCAGCCATGACGGTTCCCCTCTCGAACCAAAAATGAATAGCTACGGTATTCCTGCACGGTGGGTGGCGAAAACCCAGCCGCGCTCAAACCCGGAATTTTGGGGAACCCGCTTTGCAGCTGATTATTTAGTTGTGCGTCGTCTCTCCCGGAGCCGTGAACATACCTGCTCATATGCGGCTCCGAGCCATATACAGGGCGCGCGCGGCAACGCGGCGAATGTATGTCGTCTGCGGCATGTGCGCACCCTCCTTTACAAGTTGAGGTCAACTATATCAACGGTCATCGACTATGCGAACACCGTTGACATTCGTACGACAGCATCGTGTGCCGTGGTTTAATAAATAATTATCTTGATTGATAAGAGCTTGTCATTCCTCATTCGGCGAACGGCAAAAACAAAGCCGCCGAGGCTTATATCCCCCGACGGCATTACCCGGCGCTATCGACAAACCAAATGGATCCTGCTGGCATCAAAATGCATGCGCAGCGTCTCGCCTGCTTGCGGCAGCTCGTCGACAGGCATGCTCACCTTGTTGACCTTCCACTGCAGACGCGTGGGCGCATCGGCCCGCGGCGCGTCCAACAGCACCAGGCGCTCAAAACGTGAATCGCTCACTCGGGCCACGTGCAAATCATAGCTGTTGCGGCCGCGCTCGGCACGGTTGTCAACATGGAAGTAGCTTGCGCGAATGCCCAGGTACGCCAGATTATCGGGAACCTCGCGACCCACGTTAAAGGTCATGCCCCAGTCGAGGGCCTCAACTTCTTCGTCGCCGATCTTTCGCGCCCGGCTTGTGTTCTTGCAGCCCGTCAGACGCAGTGCTGCCAGCGTCTGTGGGCGACGGACCACGTCCTCGACAGAACCGATCTCCTCGACGCGCCCGTCATGCATTACGCAGATGCGTTGGCACAGACGGCACGCTTCGTCGATGTCATGGCTCACGTAGAGCACGGTACGGTTGCACACATCGAACAGGTCGAGCATGTTCTGCTCGAGGGCGCTCTTAAGATAGGAATCGAGCGCGCTCATGGGCTCGTCGAACATAAAAATGCCCGGATGCGCCGCCACCATGCGAGCAAGCGCCACGCGTTGCTGCTGCCCGCCCGAGAGTCGCGCGGGATAGCGGTCGGCAAAATCGGCCAGACCGAAGATACCCAGGTAGCGCTCGGCAAGTTGCCTACGCGCGGCGGCGTCGCCCGCGTCCTTAACACCGGCGCATACGTTATCGGCCACCGTCATGTTGGGAAACAGCTGATAGTTTTGAAACAGTAGGGCGCATTTTCGTTCCTGGGGCGACAGGTTGATGCCCGCCGCCGAGTCAAAAAAGGTCACGCCGTTGACGACGATCTTGCCCTCGTCGGGTGTCTCCACGCCGGCAATGCAGCGCAACGTGCAGCTCTTGCCGCAACCCGAGGCACCCAGGAGCGCCACACGCTCCTCGCCGGC
>CALGKS010000206.1 GCA_937930475.1 uncultured Collinsella sp.
GACCGTCGAGAACGTCGCTGCCACCCACAGGGGAAACTCATAGGCCGCGATATTGGTCTTTCCATCAACCGGTCCCTCGGCATACTCGGCATAACCCGGGAAATTGAGGCCCGCCACGGCGAGGCCCGCATCGTTGCCGCAATCGAAGAACATAGGGTAGTTCTTGTAATCGATGCACATACCGATCACCGCGTGTGCCGCTGTCGCGTCGTCGATAAACGAATACGGAATGTGAAACCCGCGCGGCATCACGCGAACCTGTTGGCCGTAGTCAAAGCTCCAGTCGAGGTTGCGGCCCAGATACATGTGGCCAGAATTATCGGTAAATCGAATACTCGTACACATAGCGCCTCCTAGCTTCACGTTCTCGCTAAGTTCATTGTCACCAAACAAAAAGGCGCTAAACACAAAAGCCCGGACATGACAACAACGTCATACCCGGGCTCAAAGACCGCAAATTCGGTCCCCAATTGAACCGCTCTAGACGAGTTTGCCTAAGCAGTGATCAATCATGTGTTGAATCATTTGAGCCTCGAAGCCCACAAAGTCCTGCTTGCGCTCGCGCATCTTGCCGTCGACGATCTGGTCAAAGGCAACCTTGCACTTGATGTAGCGCGTGGACTTGGTGACCTCCTCGTGCGTCAGGCAGCTCTCCTCCATCTTGCTGGCGCCCAGACCAAACACCAGACGGGGGTTGTAGAGCACATGGGGCTCGCCGGCATCGTCCAGGTAGACGCAGACCTTCTTGGTGACGCCAATCTGGTTGGCGGCAAGGCAGCCGGCATCGTCGAGCGACTTGATGGTATCGATCAGGTCCTGTGCCACCGACTCGTCCTCGACGGTCGCGACCTCGCAACGCTGGGACAGAATAGCCTCGTCGTGGCAGAGCTCTTTAATCATACGTTCCTCCATAGGGGTCGTTGTAACTGCTTAAGTATACGGTACCCACACATTTTCATACGGAAAATACCGCCCGTCCGCTACAAAGCGCCGAACATCAACATGTGAGGAACAGCAAGGTTGTAAAGGCGATATAGTGAATGAGTTCGTGTCAATCGGCCTAAACTCGGGGCCGAACAAGGAAAGGGTATGCATGGACGAACTTTTTCACGTCAGTGAGCGCAAGTCCACAATCGGGACCGAACTTCGCGCTGGACTGACAACATTCCTGGCGATGGCCTACATCATCGCCGTCAACCCCGCAGTGCTCTCGGGCGCCGGCATCGATGCGGGAGCACTCGCCTGCGCCACTTGCCTGGGCGCCGGCATCATGACCATCTGCATGGGCATCTTCGCCAACCGCCCGCTCGCCTGCGCGTCGGGCCTGGGCATCAACGCCATGATCGCGGGCATCGCCACCACCATGTGCGGCGGTGACTGGCACGTGGCCATGAGCGTTATCTTCCTCGAAGGCATCGTCATCTTGCTGCTCGTCCTTTGCGGCCTGCGCGAGGCCATCATGGACGCCATCCCCGTGGTCCTGCGCCACGCCATCTCGGTGGGTCTGGGCCTGTTTATCGCCATGATCGGCCTGTGCGACGCCGGCATCATCACCGCTGGCGCCGGTACGCTCGTCGGCCTGGGCGACATCGCCTCCCCCACCTTTATCGTCGGCATCATCTCCATCGTCGTGACGGTTGCCCTGGCTTCCCGCAACGTGCCGGGCTCGCTGCTCATCGGCATCATCGTCGCCGTTATCGCCGGTATCCCGCTGGGCGTCACCCATGCGCCCGAGGGCCTTATCGCCCCGCTCAACTTCTCGACCTTTGGCGCCCCGTTTGCCAGCACCGCCGACGGCAACATGGCCATCGTGAAGGTTCTGACCGACCCGATGCTGCTCGTCGTTGCCTTCTCGTTGCTCATGAGCGACTTCTTTGACACCATGGGCACCGCGATGGCCGTCGCCAAGCAGGGCGAGTTCCTGACCGAGGACGGCAATGTCGAGGACATCCGTCCCATCCTGGTCGTCGACTCCGTGGCCGCTGCTGCCGGTGGCTTTATGGGCGTCTCCTCCATCACCACCTTCGTCGAGTCCACCTCCGGCGCTGCCGACGGTGGCCGCACGGGCCTCACCTCCGTCACCACCGGCGTGCTGTTCATTCTCGCCGCGTTCTTCTCCCCCATCGTCACCATCGTTTCCAGCGCCGCCACCTGCGGTGCTCTGGTCTACGTCGGTTACCTCATGATGAGCGAGGCCTCCGAGATCGACTGGTCCGACGTGTCGCAGGGTTTCCCGGCGTTCATGATTGTCGCCGGCGTGCCCTTCACCTACTCCATCTCTGCCGGCATTGGCCTGGGCTTTATCGCCTACGTGATCGTCGCGCTCTTTAAGGGCGAGGCCTCCAAGATCAAGCTGCTCATGTGGATCGCAGCCCTCGCCTTCCTCGTCTACTTCTTTGTAGCGTAACGGCAAAGCTGCCAAAGCAGAACACTAAAGCGCGGAGTCGCATCGAGCGGCTCCGCGCTTTTCTTTTAAAGCCAGGCAACGCACGGACGCGCGATGTATTGCTTCCCAAGTTTTGGACATTTTGCCCTCCAAACGGCACTACCGCCGGCTACATCCTGCAGATATGCTGGGCGTAATCGCATAGGCCCTATGAGGATGGGAGTAACCATGGCCGCCTTGTTCACGACCCCCAAGCGCAATGACAAAACCTCTGGAGCCCATTTTGTCGAGCCCGACGTGCGCCGTCGCACGCTGCTCGCACACGGCAGCTGGCGCCGCGTGACACGCCGCATCGTTGTAGGCGCCGTATGCGCGCTTACGGTGAGCTCGTTGCTCATGCCGAGCATCTCGCTTGCCGCCGAATGGATCGACGTTGGCGGCACCCAGTACAACGCCGGCACTGCAGCGGGCGACGAGGCCGGCACCTGGGCCTGGGACGGCGCCGACGACATGAAGCTCAACGGCTATAACGGCGGCGCGATCGAGGCAGCGGGCAAGCTCAACGTGAGCTACGAGGGCAACAACACCGTCACTAACGACGACGGCCGCGGCATCAAGGTTAAGGATGGCGCGAACGAGAACGCCGAGCTTAATATTCAGGGCGACGCGTCCAGCACGCTCAACGTGACATCTTCTCGTGACGCCATCACTTCCGTCGGCAACATCAACATCGACGGCGCTGGCACTGTCAACGCCACGAGCACCGAGCACGATGCCATCGATGCCGGGGGCGATGTCACCATCAAGGGCTCGGGAAACGTTAACGCCACGGGCGATTCGGATGGCATCAGGGCCGACGGCAACATCACGATCGACAGCAGCGGAACCGTCACCGCCAAGGCCACCGAGGATCAGGGTATCGATGCTAACGAGAACCTCATCATAAAGGGCGGCGGCAAGGTAGAGGCAAGCTCTATCAAAGACAATGCGATTTGGGCCGACGGCAACATCGAGATCTCGGGTGGCAGCCAGGTCAAGGCAAGCTCCGAGGAAGACGCCGCCATCGACGGTAAAAACAGCCTCACGGTCACGAACGCTTCCCTCAACGCAAGTGGCGTTGGGTATGGCATCTATGTCTACAAGGGCATCACGCTCGATGGCGCGACCGTGACGGTCCGCGCAAGCTCAGATGGCGGGGAAGTCAGCGCACTCTTCACCGATGAGGACGACATCGTCATCAAGAACGGCTCGACTGTGGATGCGCTCGCAGAAGGCAGGTTCTCGGTTGCAATCTCCACCAGTAATTTCTACTCCGGCGAAGCGGGTGGCCATATCTACATCAGCGACTCCGTTGTCAAGGCCATAGCCCGCTATGCCGAGACCGGCGGCGACGGCCCCGACCACTACAGTGGAGACCAAAACGACGAAATCATCCCTGAGTCCGAGGGCCTGAACATCGGCATCTTCGCGCAGACCAGCGAGGGCATCACGCCCGCGACCATCTCGATCGCCCGCAGCAGGGTCACGGCCGAGGGAGACACGGCGGCAATCTTCGCCCTTGCCATGAGCGCGGACGGCAAGGCGATCGGCACCATCGAAATCAAGGACGCCATCATCCAGGCGCCTGCAGGCGGCAAAGTCATTGACCATCGCAACAAGGAAGAGCTCAGCGACGGCATCGTCTACGAGGCGGGGCAGACCATCGGCACGGGCGACGCCACGGTCGACTCCCCCTACGATGA
>CALGKS010000207.1 GCA_937930475.1 uncultured Collinsella sp.
GGCTGATGTCCTGTTCGGTCTGGGGCTTATTCTGCTCCATGTGAGATCGTCCTTTCGTGTTTTTAAATCATGAATATGCGGCGGTTTCCGCTTACTTGGAGCGGGTGACGGTCAGCAGTTTGTAGGTGACGATGCTGCCGTTGGGCAGGGTGACGTCGACTTCGTCGCCGGGCTTATGGCCGATCAGGGCGGCGCCGACGGGGCTCTCGTCGCTGATGCGGTTCAGGTTCATGTCAGCCTCGGTGGAACCGGTGATGTCGTAGGATTCCGGCTCCTCGCCCTCCTCCTGGATGGTGACGTTCATACCGATGGAAACGGTATCGCCGGACAGCTCGCTGTCGTCGATGACGCGGGCAACTTTCAGGGTAGCCTCCAGGTCAGCGATGCGGGCCTCGACAACGGCCTGCTCTTCCTTAGCGGCGTCGTACTCGGCATTCTCGCTCAAGTCGCCGTAGCCACGTGCAACCTTGATCTTATCAGCAACCTCTTTACGTTTAACGGTGCGCAGTTCGTCCAGGTCATGGACCAGTTTATCATAGCCCTCACGGGTAACAACGACTTCTTTCGCCATGGTAGTTTCTCCTAACGTGTAAATAGTAAAAGTTGTGCGGCCCAATACGAGCCGCACTAACTGTAATATTATAAACGGTTCAGCGCCGTTTTGTCAAGTGCATTTTGCCGGATACGAGGCAGTTTTAGCTTATTTATCCAGCTGCAGCAGGCCCACCTTGCGGTAGACTTTGTTGACGGTGCGGTTTGCCAGGCGGGAGGCACGCTCGGCACCGGACTTGAGCACCTCATCAACATACGCTTTATCGGCAAGAATCTTGCCGTACTCGGCCTGGACGGGGGCCAGCGCGTCGGCGGTGACCTCGGCGACAGCCATCTTGAAGTCGCCGTAGCCCTTGCCCTCGAACTCGGCGGCGATCTCGTCCATGCTCTTGCCGGTGAAGGTGCCGTAGATGGTCATGAGGTTGGAAACGCCGGGCTTATTTTCGCGGTCGAAGCGGACGCAGCCGTCGGAATCGGTGACGGCGCGCTTGCATTTGCGCACGATGGCGTCCTTGTCGTCAGTCATCAGGATGAAGGCGTTGACGTTGGTATCGGACTTGCTCATCTTCTTGGTCGGCTCGGCCAGGGACATGATCTTGGCGCCGGAGGCCGGGACGTAGCCCTCGGGCAGGATAAAGGTATCGCCGTAGATGCCGTTGAAGCGGCCGGCAATGTCGCGGGCGATCTCCAGATGCTGGGTCTGGTCCTGGCCCACGGGGACGAGGTCGGCGTTATAGATCAGAATGTCGGCTGCCATCAGGACGGGGTAGGTGAACAGGCCGCCATTAACGTTATCGGGGTGTTTGGCGCTCTTGTCCTTGAACTGGGTCATGCGGGACAGCTCACCGAACTGAGTGTTGCAGGCCAGCACCCAGGACAGCTGGGTGTGGGCAGGCACGTGGCTCTGGACGAAGAGGACATGCTCCTTGGGATCGATGCCGACGGCCAGCAGCAGGGCGGCCAGCTCGCGGGTGCGGCGGCGCAGCTCAGCGGGGTTCTGGCGGACGGTCAGCGAGTGGAGGTCAGCGACCATATACAGGCAGTCGTAGTCCGACTGCAGCAGGGCCCAGTTGCGCACCGCGCCGATATAGTTGCCCAGGGTGGGCGTGCCGGTGGGTTGGATGCCCGAAAGGATGCGTTTACGTTTTTCTTCTGCCATCGTTGCATATCTCCTATCAAAACAAAGCACCGCCCGCGCACGAAGATTCGCGCTGGGGCGGTGTCCGTTGTGTGTTTCGTGTGATACTAGTATTCAACCACAAACGGGGCGGTTTGTCAATAAATTTGGACGAATGCAGTGGTTTTTTAGGCTCGTTTTAGGTTGGCGGGGTATTGTATGGATGTTCCCTTGTTTTACCGGCAGTATCCCATTATAAAAGGCCCTGCCGCAGGGTAGGCAGGGCCGGGGTGGCGCACTATTTACTAAAACAAAATCAACGCTTAATATCGTAATCCATATTCATCAAATCACGGATGCTCTCTACATCGTCGGTGATGTTGGCATCGCCGTGGATGGTGTGCTTGATGGCGCTGGAAGCGACCGCAAAGTTCACCATGTCCATGGGTTTGTAGTCGTGCATCATAGCGTAGATCAGGCCGCTGGCAAAGGCATCGCCGCCGCCGACGCGGTCCAGGATGTTGAAGGTGTAGAGCTTGGACTCGAAGGTGTGACCCTCATACCACATGAAGGCTTTCAGGCTGTTCTCGCTGCCGGAATGTACGTACCGCACGGGGCGGGCAATGCACTTCATGTTGGGGTAACGGTCGATGAA
>CALGKS010000208.1 GCA_937930475.1 uncultured Collinsella sp.
CATGTTACTCAGCCTCCTGGGCAAGCGCGGCGGCGACGGCATCTTGGGGAACATCGAGGCCATACGCGCGAACCTGCTCGACCGTCTGCGCGAAGACGTCTGCAATCGACGCGGTGGCGTCGATGAGCTTTACGCGGTCTGGCTCCTCGGCAGCAATGGCACAAAATCCCTGGTAGACGCGCTCCTGGAAGGCCATGCCCTTGGCCTCCATGCGATCGGCCGCACCGCGGGCCGCCATGCGCAGCGCCGCCTGCTCGGGCGTGACGTGATAGACGAGCGTGAGCGCCGGATGCGTACCGGCGACAGCCAGGTTGTTGGCATCGCGTACCATCTGACGGTCGAGGCCATCGGCAAACGCCTGATAGCAGGTCGTGGAATCGTAGAAACGGTCGCACAGGACCACCTTGCCGGCAGCGAGGGCGGGCGTGATGACCTCGTGCACCAGCTGGGCGCGTGCGGCCTCGTAGAGCAGCAGCTCGCAGGTGTCGCCCATCGCCGTATTGGCGGGGTCGAGCAGCAGGGCGCGGATCTTTTCGCTGATGGCGGTGCCGCCCGGCTCGCGCAGAGTTACGACCTGATAGCCAGCGAGGTCGAGCGCGCGGGCCAGCAAACGCGCCTGCGTGGACTTGCCGGCGCCGTCGACGCCCTCGAGCGTGATAAAGCTATGTTGAGCGGGCTCAAAAGCCATGGGCGCAGCCCCTTCCTACAAGGCGCGAAAATGCAAGTTATAGCAACCAAGTCATGATACCCCAGCGTCCGACGCACCCCAAATCCCACCTAGTCATTGGGGACGTTCTTAAATGACTAGTCGTTTAAGAACGTCCCCAACGGCTAAAGGTGCCTTTCCAAAGTTGCGGTGAAATAGGGACTGAATACGCCTTCTAGCAGCAAATACAATCCCTATTTCACCGCAAGTTAGGAGTGGGCGCGGGCGTTGATGGCGAAGGAAATGTCGCGCTCGAGGGCTAGGGCTTGCTCGCGTTCGAGGTCTTGGGTGAGGATTGCCAGCACGTAAGGGCGCTCGGCGTAGATGATTGCGGCATCGTGCTGAGCATTCGCCAGGCTGCCCGTTTTGTGTGCGACCAAAACGCCGTCGGGAACGCCTTCGACAATACCGCGCGCGTCTTCCTGCGCCAGCAGATATCCGCGCGCTCGCTCGCACAACTCGGGCGTCGCGATTGTCCCCGCCGCCAGTCGCCGCAAAACAGCCGCAGCATCACGGGCGCTCGTATAGTTCTCGCGACCCTGCGCCTGGGCATCGGTGTCCATCATCAGACGAGCGAGCACGGTCTGGGTCAGCCCCAATGCGGCACACGTTTCGTTGACCGTATCCATGCCAAGTCTGCCGATAACAAGGTTCGCTGCCACGTTATCGCTCTGGGCGATCATAGCGTGCAGTAGCTCGTCAATACTGTACGACACACCCGCGCCGCGCGACTGAATGTTGCCGCTGCCACCCACGATATCCTGTTGCGTTACCGTTATCTGCTCGTCGAGGGACAGCTCGCCCGCTGCCACGGTCTCGAGCGCACAAGCGAGAACGGGAAGCTTGATGATGCTTGCCGCCACATGTCGCGCGTCCGGCGCCACAGAGACTTCACCATCGAGCGACGCGAACGTTTGAGGATCAAGCGCCACAGCATAGACCGAGGTAGACCCACCATACGGCTCGACAAGGGCTTCGATATCTTGCTGAAGGCCGGCAATCCAAGAAGCCCGGGAGACAGCTTCCGCCTTTTGAGCGGACGGATGATTCGCTTTTTGTTTAACAGGGGCAGCGGAGCCCTCAGCCTCGTTGCGGTGCGCGGCACAACCGCCGAGACTCATCACCGAGGCAAGCGCTCCGGTCAACATCCCGGCACAAAACACTCGACGCGAGCAATCGCGCGCAGCGAGGGGTGCATCCCCCGGCGGGAACCGGAACGCCTCCACGTTTTCGCCGCCACCCCGACCTTGCTCGCCGCAGTACACAGACTCACTCCCCGCCATCGCATTCTACCGAGCCGTCGATAAACGGCCGCGCCGGACACCCAGCACGCCGCACTCATTGTGACGCATGGGACAAGGCTTGCGCAGCATGATCATCCTCACATAACCAGTTGGGTCGGCGCGGCCCAACCGCACCTGAACCACCTTATAATCTAGCCAACACATCGAGTGGAAGGAACCATCATGCCCCGGTTTTGTACCCATTGCGGCAAGCTTCTGAATGACGACGAGCGTTTTTGCACCAGCTGCGGAACGCCGGTAACCGATGATGGCCAGGCCTCTCAGTCGCAAGAGAACGCGCAGGCGGACGTGACCGTACAGTCCGCCCATCAGCCCGCGCCCGCTCCCCAGCCCGAAGTCGGCACGACGCAGCAATGGGCGGCGCCAGCCGGCTCCGCGCCGCAGCAGCCCATACCGTCCGCCGCTCCGCAGGCCGGTGCTCCCGCCGCGCCCAAAAACAACAACGCCCCGCTCATCGGCATCATCGCCGCGCTAATCGTCGTGATTATCGCGCTCGTCGTGTTCTTTATGATCAAGCCTTTCGACAAGGGCGCTGATGATACCAAGGGCACGACGATCGAGAAGGTCAAGATCGACCACGATAACGACGATGCGTCCGTCAAGGGCGACCCCAACAAGCTTGACGATGATGATGACGATGACGTCCACGATGCCGCCACCATCAGCGAGCAGAACGTCTACGACCAGCTGAGCTCCTACTACAGCAGGCTCTCCGATCTTGATCAGCAGGTTCGCGACTGCGCCACCACGTTTAACACGTACTATCTCAAGGATGACCGCAGCTCGCGCCAATCTGCCAGCGATGCCGCCGAGTCGCTCGAGGATCAGATCGACGACCTGAAGGACGAGGTCGAGGACCTGGATGTTCCCATCGACTCGCAGAACTACAGCTCGTGGAAAGACATCATCGCGCTCTACGACGACCTGGAGAATCGCATTGACGTCATTTGCGATGCCTGGGAGATCAGCCTTGAGTACTCCAGCCCCGCCAACCACAAGGACGAGATCGTAGCGCCGCTGGCGCGCGACAACGTAGCGGGCACCAACGACAACAAATACCGTCTGGACTTTGAGGACCGCTACCCCGGCGCCGCCCCCGTCGAGGTGAAGTAATCCCAACAACCGATCAAAACTTGCGGTGAAATAGGGATTAATTAGGCCTTTTGCCAGCAAAAACAGTCCCTATTTCACCGCAACTTAGAAGTGGGGCCGGGCGCGCATTTGCATTTGCGCGCCCGGCCCCGCCGTGTCTATATGTGCTCGGCTACTTGTCAGCGGCCGCCTTCTTGGTGGTCGACTTCTTGGCAGTCGTCTTTTTGGCCGTCGTCTTCTTGGCAGCAGTCTTCTTTGCCGCTGTGGTCTTCTTCGCCGTGCTCGCCTTGGTCGTAGTCTTGCGGCCGCGGGCGGGTTTCTTCTCCTTGGTCGGGCAGTCCATGTTGACGCAGATACGCCACGGACCGCGCGCCGTGTTGACCACCACGATGGGGGCGCCGCACTCGGGACAGGTCTCGCCCGTCGCCTCGAGCTTGCCACGCGCCGGCAGCGGATAGCTCACGCCGCAGTCATCGTAGTTGGTGCAGCGGATAAAGCGCTTGCCGCTCTTCTCGCTCTTGTGCGCGATCAGGTCGCCATGGCGTCCGGCCTCGGCACACACCTTGCACTCGCCCACTTTAAGGTCGGGCTCGTAGTTGGTGGGGCACGTCGGGTTCACGCAGATCTCGAAAGCCTTCTGGCGGAACGGCTGACACTTAATGCGCGGCGCACCGCATTCGGGGCACACGGCGGCCTCGCCCTCGAGCGGGCTCACCTTGACGCCGCTCGGCACCGGATAGGTCACGTCGCAGTCGGGCCAGCCCATGCAGCCAATGAAGCTGCCACGGGTCTTGGCGCTCGTCTTCATAACCAGGTCCTTGCCGCACTTGGGGCAGGCGCCCACGCGCGCATCAGCCGTGACGGCGTCGCTGATGGCGTCGCCGAGCTCCTGCGTATGCTTGAGCAGCTCGTCGAGCACGCCGGCCAGCAGCGCACGCGAGTGCGTCACGACATGCTCTTCGGTGTCCTCGCCGCGCTCGACGCGAGTCATGTCGCCGTCGAGCTCGCTGGTCATATCGGGGCTCGTGATGCGCGGGGCAAACTGCGTCAGCGCGTCGATGATGGCGATGCCCAGCTGGCTCGGCTCAACGGGATCGTTTTTGAGGTAGCGCACGGCGTACAGGCGCTCGATGATGCTCGCGCGCGTGGACTTGGTGCCCAGGCCGCGCTTTTCCATCTCCTGCACGAGCTTGCCCTGGCTGTAGCGCGCGGGCGGCTCGGTCTGCTTGGCCTCAAGCTTAATGTCGAACACGTCGACCGTGTCGCCCTGCTCCAGCGGCGGCATCTGCTCGTCGCGCTTGAGTCCGTACGGGTACGCCTCGCGGAAACCCGGGGTCACGAGCACATCGCCCGAAGCCACGAACGGCTCACCGTTCACGTCGAGCTCGAGCTTGGTATTCTCGATGGTCGCGGGACCCATAAGCGTCGCCAGGAAGCGGCGGGCGATGAGGTCGTAGAGCTTGCGCTGGCCGCCATCGAGCGTGGACGGATCGCCTTCGCCCGTGGGGTAGATGGGCGGGTGGTCGGTGGTCTCGACTTTGCCGCGCGTGGGCTTCATGGGGCCGGCGAGTACCTTTTTGCACACGGGCGCCAGCGCCGGGTTGATCTTTGCCAGGTCGCTCACCACGGCGCCCAGATCGAGCGTCGCAGGGTACACGGTGTTGTCGACACGCGGATAGCTGATGAGGCCCGCCATGTAGAGGGACTCGGCGATGCGCATGGTACGTGCAGGTGAGATGCCCTCGGCTGCGGCGGCAGCCTGCAGCGAAGTGGTCGCAAACGGCGTGGGCGGCTGCTGCTTGCGGGAGCGCTTGGTCACCGCGGCGACGGTTGCCGTCGCAACGCCGTCAACATGGCCGTACGCCGTCTCGGCAGCATCCTTGTCGGTAAAGCGCGCCGTCTTGTGCGCAATCTTAAAGCGGTCGTCCTCGGCAGCACCCTGCGCGGCGCCCATGCCGCGGATCTGCCAATAATCCTCGGGCACAAACGCCATGCGCTCGCGCTCGCGCTCAACCACCAGGGCGAGCGTCGGCGTCTGCACGCGGCCGGCGGAGCGCACGTTGCCAAAGCCGCCAAACTTGGCGAGCGTCAGGTAGCGCGTGAGCACCGCGCCCCAAATGAGGTCGATGTGCTGACGGCTCTCGCCGGCGTCGGCCAAGTTCTGGTCGAGCGAGACGAGATTATCAAAGGCCTGCGTAATCTCGGCCTTGGTAAACGAAGAATACTGGGCGCGGGCGACCGGCAAGTCGGGCGCAACCTCGCGCACCTTGTTGAGGGCGTCCGAACCGATCAGTTCGCCCTCGCGGTCGAAGTCCGTGGCGATAATGACGCTGTCGGACTTTTTAGCGAGGTTCTTGAGCGAACGAATGAGCTCCTTCTCGGCCGGCAGCTTAATGACAGGCGCCCAGGTGAGGTAAGGCAGGCTCTCGAGCTTCCAGCCCTTGATGGAAATGCCATCGGCAAGGAACGGCTTACGCTTGGTGTCGTAAGGCGGACGAGCCAGGCCATCGGGCATGTCGGCCGGCAGTATCTCACCGTCCTCGGTGACCGAATACCAGCCCAGCTTTTTATCGAACAGCACGCTGTCGCAAAAATCGGGCGCAAGGATGTGACCGGCAAGGCCGATCGTCACGCACTCCTCGCCCTTCCACTCAAAACGGTAGATGGCGGTGTTGTACACCTTGTCCTTTTTGGGCTTGCCCGTGGACAGACGCTCGGCAATCTGACGCGCGGCGTCGTTTTTCTCGGCGATGATGAGCTTCAAAAGAGGCTCCTATCTCGTATCTCTGCGGCTACGCCCGCCCGTATGGCGGCCGACTTACGCCCTTGCTTGCTCAATCTGCCCGATGAGCCAATCGCACCAGGCATCCATGCCCTCGCCCTTACGCGCGCTGACGGAAAACCGCGGCGCCTGCGGATTGAGGTCATCGAGTGTCTTAGTATACCTATCCATGTCAAAATCGAAAGCCGGGGCCACATCGACCTTGTTGAGCAGCTGCGCGCCGGCGTGCTGGAAGATGCCCGGGTACTTGATGGGCTTGTCGTCGCCCTCGGGCACCGAGAGAATCATGATGGACAGGTTTTCGCCCAGGTCAAAGTCGACTGGGCAGACCAGGTTACCCACGTTTTCGATAAAGATGACGTCGATGTTTTGAAGACCCACAGCCTGGTCGAAGGCGTCAACGGCCTCCATGATCATGTTGCCCTCGAGATGGCACAGGCCGCCCGTGTTGATCTGGATGGCGGGCATGCCGGCTTCCTTCATGGTGATGGCGTCGACATCCGAGGCGATATCGCCCTCGATGACGGCACAGCGCAGGCCGGCCTTGTCACGTAGACGCTCGTTGGTGCCCAGGATCGTGGTAGTCTTGCCCGAGCCGGGGCTTGACAGCACATTGATCACATAGGTGTTTGTCTCTTTAAATCGCTGTCGCAGCTGATCTGCCAGGCGCTCATTGCGCGACAGAATCGGCGACGCGATATCAATCGTTTTCTCGGCCATATTCGGCACTCCTTAATTTCCAACATTTATACCCCGTCCCCAGGTGGCTGGCGGGCTAATCGTCGGGGGTTTCGATTTCTATACTGGCGATGTCGAGCTCGCGGCCGTGCAGTAGGCGCACATTGGCGCCACCGCACTGGGGACAACGGCAATGGAAGCGGTCGTGCTCAAAGACCTCGCCGCAGTCCAGACACTCGCTTTGTGGATGGACTTCCTCTACGGCAAGCTCGCAGCCGCGCGTGAGCGGGTCCTCGTCGCGAAATGTCTCCCATGCAAAGTCGAGTGCCTCGCGCACGACCTCGGTCATATCCCCGATACGCAGTGTTACCAAAACGGCGCGCGAGGCCCCCGCCCCACGCGCCGCGCTAATCACTGTATCGAGTATGCCGTTGACAATGCCAACCTCGTGCATACCGATTTACTCCTCGTCGTCCTCGTCGTCCGAGAACAGGTCCAGACGACTCACGAACAAGCCCTCCTTGCCCTCGCGCGCGGTAATGACCACACGGGCGATGGCAAGCGAAATCTCGTAGAGCGAGAGCAGGGCACCATACATGAGGCCCAGCGTAACGGGCGAGCCGTCGGGCGTAATCACAGCCGATCCCACAAGCAGGCCAACGTATACATAACGCCAGGCACCGCGGAAAGCAGCGTAGGACACGATGTGGAAGACGGACAGGTAGAAGATGATGAGCGGCAGCTCAAACGCCACGCCAAAGCCGATCATAAAGAGCAGCTCCATGTTGACGTAGTTCTCCAGATCGGGCAGCGCCGTAGCGACGGCCGAGGTCTCGCCGATGAGCCACTCAAAGCCCGCGGGAATGATGATGAAGTAGCAGAAAATGGCGCCCAGGAAGAACAGCACCGTCGAGGCGAGCACCGTGGGCACGACCCACTTGCGCTCGTTGGGGCGAAGCGCCGGCAGGAAAAACGCCAAGATCTGCCAGATGATCATGGGCGTGCACATGACAACGGCCATCTTGATGGCCAGCGAGAAGCGCAGGCCAAAGCCGCCGAGCGTGGTGGTGATGTAAAACTTACCGTCCGGCACAAAGGAGCGGATGGGG
>CALGKS010000209.1 GCA_937930475.1 uncultured Collinsella sp.
TTGCCCAGGAGGTGGGGCTTTCCCCCTCGTCGGTCTCGCTTGTCCTTAACAACCGACCTTGCCGTATCTCGGAAGAAAACCGCAAGCGCATCAAGGAAGTCGCTGCGCAAAACCATTATGTTCCCAACCAGATCGCGCGCAGCCTGGTCATGCGCGAATCGCGCACCCTGGGTCTTATCGTGCCCAATATCGAGAGCCGCTTTTTTGCCTCGCTCGCCGGCAGTCTAGAGAAACGCTGCCGCGAGGACGGCTATGCACTCTTTATTACCAGTTCGGGTGGAAGTGCCGAGGACGATCTTGAGCTGCTGCGTCAGTTGGTGACGCGCGGCGTCGATGGTGTGTTCCTGGTTGTGGGCGACGAGTTCTCGGACGACCGCGCTCTGCGCGAGGAAGTCAGCCACCTGCCCATCCCGGCTGTGATGGTTGACCGCGCCATTGAGGGACTTGAGTGCGACAAGGTGATGTTCGATCACGAGATGGGTGGCTATATGGCCACGCGTTATCTGATCGAACAGGGCCACCGCCGCATTGCCTGCCTGGTTAACGCGCGCCGTTCCAATACGGGTCGTAAGCGTCTTGCCGGCTATGAGCGCGCCCTGCGCGAGGTGGGCCTGCCCATCGACGCGCGTCTGGAGTTCGAGAGCGAGTATTACATTCCGAGCGCCTACGAGGCATCGGAGGCGGTGCTGGCGACCGACGCCACCGCCGTCTTTGCAAGCTCGGATAACATTGCGCTGGGCCTACTTAAACGCCTGCACGAGATGGGGAAGAGTATTCCGGGCGATATCTCGGTCGTAAGCTATGACAACTCGGCAGCCGACGTTCTCTTTGAGCCGGCGTTGACCGCGATCGAGCAGGACCCCGGCGTGCTTGCCGAACACGCTTTTGGCTGCATGTCCAAGCGTCTTGCCGGTAAGGGTGGCAGGCGTGCCGAAGAGGTCGTTTTGGAGCCTGCGCTCATCGTAAAGGGCAGCGTGCTCGAGCTTACTAAACACAACTAAACACGTTTATCAATTCGCATAAAGTGAATGTGGAGCGCCTGTGATAGACGATATCGCAGGTGAAGGTCTGGTTTTGCTTGCCTTCGAAAGGGATAACGATGCTAAAACGTTTTTTCACCATGATAAAACGTTTTAGCAAATATACTAGTCCCAATGAAAGGTTGCCGTATCGGAGGGCGACCGTGCAGCGAAGGGACATAAACAATGGCTAAAACACTGGGAACGCCGTGGCAAAAACTGGGACACGAGGTTCCGGCTTCCGAGCTCGAGGGTGTCGATCTGTATTGGCGCGCTTCGAACTACCTGTCCGTCGGCCAGATCTACCTTCGCTCCAACCCGCTGATGCGTACCGACTTTGTGGACGAGAAGACCGGTGAGACGCGTGACTTTGGCCGCCCCGACGTTAAGCACCGCCTGGTTGGCCACTGGGGCACCACGCCCGGCATTAACTTCCTGTTCGGCCACGTCAATCGCCTCATCGCCGATCACAACCAGAACGCCATCTTCCTGATGGGCCCTGGTCACGGTGGTCCCGCGGGTACCGCCCAGTCGCTGCTCGACGGCACCTACCGCGAGATTTGCCCCGACATCACCGATGACGAGGCCGGCCTGCAGAAGTTCTTCCGCCAGTTCTCCTACCCCGGCGGCATTCCGAGCCACTTTGCGCCCGAGACGCCCGGCTCCATCCACGAGGGCGGCGAGCTCGGCTACACGCTCAGCCATGCCTACGGCGCCGTCATGGACAACCCGAGCCTGCTGGCCGTGGCCGTGGTGGGCGACGGTGAGTCCGAGACCGGCCCGCTTGCCACCTCTTGGCAGTCCAACAAGCTCGTGAACCCGGCAACCGACGGTATCGTTCTGCCGATCCTGCACCTCAACGGCTACAAGATCGCCAACCCCACCATCCTCGCCCGCGTGTCCGACGAGGAGCTCACCAAGTTCTTCGAGGGCATGGGCTATAAGCCGCACTTCTTTGTCGCCGGCTTTGACGACGAGAGCCATGCGAGCATCCATGAGCGCTTCGCCGCCCTGTTTGAGCGGGTCTTCGACGAGATTTGCGATATCAAGGCCACCGCTCAGGCCCAGGCTGCCGCGGGCGAGACCGTTGTCCGCCCGGCATACCCCATGATCGTGTTCCGCACGCCCAAGGGCTGGACCTGCCCCAAGCAGATCGACGGCAAGAAGACCGAGGACTCCTGGCGCGCGCATCAGGTGCCGCTGGCGAGTGCCAAGGACACCCACGAGCACTTCCGCGTGCTGCGCGAGTGGCTGCGTTCCTACAAGCCCGAGGAGCTCTTTACGCCCGAGGGCCAGGTGCGCCCCGAGGTGACGGCCTTTATGCCGACCGGCGAGCTGCGCATTGGCGCTAACCCCAACGCAAACGGCGGCAAGGTCCGTCGCGAGCTCGAGCTCCCCGATGTCCACGCTCACGAGATCCCCGTTGCCGAGAAGGGCCACGGCTGGGGCTCCACCGAGGCTGCCCGCGTCTTTGGCGAGTACACCGCCGACGTCCTGGCCAAGAACATGGACGATTTCCGCATCTTCGGCCCCGACGAGACCGCGTCCAACCGTCTGCAGGCTGCCTACAAGGTGACCAAGAAGCAGTGGGACGCCGGCTTCTACGAGGACGAGGCCAACGACGAGCTGCTCGCCGGTTCCGGTAAGGTCGTCGAGCAGCTGTCCGAGCACCAGTGCGAAGGCTTCCTCGAGGCCTACGTGCTTACGGGCCGCTCCGGCGTGTGGAGCTCCTACGAGAGCTTTGTCCACGTGGTCGATTCCATGGTCAACCAGCACTGCAAGTGGCTTGAGGCCACCAAGCGCGAGATTCCGTGGCGTGCCCCCATCAGCGGCCTCAACATTTTGCTGTCGAGCCACGTCTGGCGCCAGGACCACAACGGATTCTCTCACCAGGACCCCGGCTTCATCGACCTGCTGCTCAACAAGGCCAACGAAACGCATATCGTGAACGCTTACTACCCGGCCGATGCCAACATGGCCCTTGCCGTGGCCGAACGCGTCTACCAGTCCACCGACTGCGTCAACGCCATCTTCTGCGGCAAGCAGCCCGCCCCGACCTTCCAGACGGTCGACGAGGCCAAGGCTGAGCTTGCCGAGGGCGTTGCGACCTGGGAGTGGGCATCGACCGCCGACTCGCTCGCCGAGGCCGACGTCGTGGTCGCCACCTGTGGTGACGTGCCGACCCTCGAGGCCCTGGCTGCAACCGACATGCTGCGCGAGCTGGGTGTCAAGGTTTGGTTCGTCAACGTGGTCGACCTGCTCAAGATCCAGAACGTCTGCGAGAACGACCAGGCCATTAGCGACGAGCGCTGGGCTGAGCTCTTCGGCTGCGGCGAGAAGCCCGTCCTCTTTGCTTTCCACGCCTATGCTGGCACGATTCGCCGCCTGATTTGGAACCGCCCCGGCCACGATGCCTTCCGCGTCCATGGCTACGAGGAGAAGGGCTCCACGACCACGCCGTTCGACATGCTGCGCCTGAACAACATGGACCGCTGGGCCCTGGCTGCCGACGTGCTGCGCATGGTAGACGCCGATAAGTTTGCCGAGCAGATCAACGAGTGGGAGGCTTTCCGCACCGAGGCCTTCGAGTTCGCTTGCGACGAGGGCTACGATCACCCGGCCTTCACCGACTGGGTCTGGCCCGACGCCGCTGCCGCAACCGCAGCCGACGGCGCCCTCTCCGCAACCCAAATGACCGCGGGCGACAACGAGTAGCATCCGGGACGGTCTCGCGCTGGGGCCGCCTCCGGGCGGGTGCCTTCCTCTGAGAAGTTCGCGAAGCCCACTTCTCAGAGGAAGGGCCCCCGCCCGGAGGCGGCCCTCTCGACCGTTTCGATATGCGGGGGCTGATATTTTTTAATGTAATGGGGACTTTGCTGATGCTGCTTTGGAAACAGTGCGTTTAACTTTGGTCAGCCAATGATACATTGTCGGGGCCGGGGTGGCCTGGTTAGGTTTGGGAAGTTCGCGAAGCCCACTTCCCAAAACAAAGTATGTCTCCCCGGCCCTCGTCCGTTTTCACCCCGCTGAGCGAGCTAAAGACGCCACGCACCGATATGGTAAAGCGCTAGCTTGAAATTGGTGCTATATTCGGCTTGAGTTGTTTAATGCTAGTACGGGAGGCTGATATGGGGCTGTTCAAGAAGAAAAACCCGCAGGATGCCTTTGATCCCGATGTGTTTACCATCACGGATACTATTTTGGACCCGCCGCGGTTTACGTTTTTGCCTGCTATCTACCAGGATGCCACGCGTCGCAAGTGGGCTGTGCATCAGCGCGGTGCGCAGCCAAAGATCTTTGACTATGCGGACGTGCTGCAGTGCGAGGTGGCCGAGGCTGGCGATCCGGAGGCCGACGAGACGCCTTCAAAACAGGAATTTGCCCAGCGTATTCTGGCAAATCCTGCCAAGGCGGCAAAAATAAATGCGGCAAAGCGTAATATGTGTCTTGGTATGGGTGTTGTTGTGGCAGTCCAGACGGGAAAAGACGAGGTTTCCAAATTAGAGATTCCCGTTATGACCGACGAAGTCAAACGCGATTCAAGCCTATATAAGTCGTATCGGAATGTCGCCGAGAAGATCAAGGCCGAGTTTGATGCCATGGGAGGGCTGGCCTAATTCTGGCGACATACGTTTCTGAATGAGGAGTCTGTGCAATGGCAGGCGAATCTTATGCAATTCCCCCCAAAGATCGTGCTGTTGAGGGAATTCTTTGGTACATCCAGCACCATCAGCTTACCGGCGGCGACCGTCTGCCGGCCGAGCGTGTGCTGTGCGAGGTTATTGGCGTTTCGCGTACGGCGTTGCGTGCTGGCATCACACGGCTCATTTCGTGCGGAACGCTCGAGAGCCGCCGCGGATCGGGTACGTATGTGTGTCCTCCCAAACCGCTGAATATCTTCCAGGAAACGTATAACTTCTCCGATGCCGTGCTGACTGCCGGCCTGCACCCCTCTTCGCGCTTGGTTTCAGCCGAGACGGTCGAGGCAGATGAGGCGCTTGCCGACAAGCTTGGGGTTGCCGCAGGCGCTCCCTTGCTCCGCATGCAGCGCGTCCGTCTTATTGAGGGCGAGCCGGCTTCAATCGAAACAGCCCATGTCAACCTGTCTCTTTGCCCGTCGCTTCCCGGTCATGATTTTGAGCACGAGAGCCTCTACGACGTCTTGCTCAAAGAAGGCGGCGTGCGTGTTGAGCATGGACGCGAGCACATCTCAATCTCGCGCCTGAACGCCGAGGAGGCCGAGCTTCTCCAGCAAGAAGAGGGAACGCCGGTATTCTATGAGAGCACGATTGAGTTTGATAAAGACATGCGCTTTGTGGAGCATTGCAAATCGGTGATTCTGCCCACGAAGTTCCGCTTTGCCGATAACGGCGAAAAGAACGGCATGAAGAGCGTGGCAGGTGAACAATGGCTGAAACAGTAGAGACCACCCCGGTCTATATGCGCATACGCCGCCGTATCGAGGAGCGGATCGAGCGCGGCATATATCCCACGGGCTCGATGATTCCGTCCGAGAACGAACTCGCCGAGGAGTTTGGCACGACGCGCCTGACCATCCGAAGCGCCGTTGACGAGCTGGTTCGTCGCGGCCAGATCCGCCGTGTTCGCGGAAAGGGTGCCTTTGTAGCGCAGAAGGTGCCCGTTACGTTTGAGCGTACCGGCGGCTTCCGTGAATCGGTCCGCGCCTCGGGAGGCGAGCCGTCCGTCCGTATCCTCGCGCGCTCCAAGCGTTATGCGGGTCCGTACTATGCCGATCTGTTTGGCATTGCCGAGGATGACCTGCTCTATTCCATTCGACGTCTTAACTGTGTAAACGGCGATCCCGTATCAATTGAGATGGCGCTTATCCCCTGCCTGCTGTTCCCGACCATCGAGGAGATCGATGTGTCGGTTTTCAGTCTGTACGAGACCTATGAGATGCTGGGGCGAAAGCCGGTCATGGCGCAGGAAAAGCTCAATATCGAGGCGCTGGGAGCACGCGACGCAGGCTTGCTCGATTTGGAGCAAGGAGACCTTGCCTTGACGTTGGAGTGCGTGAGCTATGATGCGAGCGGCCAGGCGATCGAGTACGTCAAGTCGTTCAACCGCGGCGACGCGGGTGGATATACCTATACGTACTAGCTGGTGTTTTTGCATAACGGGCAGAAAAAGCCGACTGATTTCGAATCGTTAAGCAGGCTGTGTATACAACCTTACATGGTTCAAAATCGACCGTTCGCCGATGGGGAAAGATTAGTCGGCAAATAGGTATCAAAAAGCCGTAACCTGTAACTGTGATTGGTATCAAATACTAATAATTTGTTACGAGGTGAGACGATGAAAATGCTCGATTACGTTCAGCTTGCCCATGTGCGTATGGGCGAGAACCTCGAGCGTTCGTCCGAGCTTGTAAGCCAGCTCGTCGATATTTTCCAGTCCGCATCCTTTGGCGCGCTGCGTATCGTTGCCTCGGGTTCGTCCCGTCATGCCGCCGATTGCGCCCGCGATTACCTGCAGGACGCACTGCAGATGCAGGTGTCCGTTGTGACGCCTGAGGCCTTTGTCGACTTTGAGCATGCCTATCCGCAGAATGCGCTCAACATCGCTATTTCTCAGAGCGGCTACTCGACCAACACGATTGCGGCGCTCGACTACATGCGCGAGAGCGGCATGGCTGCAGTTGCGCTCACGGCAAACGTCGAGGCTCCCATTAAGGATCATGCCGATATCGTTCTCGACTACGGCGTGGGCGTCGAGTCGGTGGACTTTGTGACCTTGGGTGTCCAGACACTTATCGAGTACCTGGTGCTCTTTGGCATTTACGGTGGTCAGGCACGCGGGACGATTGACGCCGATGGCGTCGCCCAGCGCCTTGACGATCTGCGCGAGGCCATCCAGGCCAACGCCGCGATGTGCAAGACCGCCGAGGCATATGTCCAAGATCATCTGCTCGAGCTGTCGGAGCACGTGCCGGCCATGGTTGTGGGTAACGGTCCCAACTATGGCGTTGCCGAAGAGGCGGCGCTCAAGCTGAGTGAGACTATCAAGATTCCGGCCATGCATCACGAGGGCGAGGAGTTCGTCCATGGTCCCGAGATGCAGATTACCCCGGGCTATCTGGTGTTTATCGTCGACGATCCTCGAGGGTCGGAGCGTCTGGCAAATATCGCCGACGCGCTGTCGAAGGTAACGAAAAAGGCCGTCCTGCTAACCATGCATCCCAAGGGCAAGGCACACGAGATTGCGGTGCCGCAGGTGGCTCCGCTGCTTGCCGCGATTCCCAACCTGGTGTTCTTCCAGACGATGGCGGCAATGGTCACCGAGCGTCTGAACTCGTGGGATGTCCATCCGTATCTCGATGCCGTCTCCAAGCAAATGGAGGTTAAGGCGGAGGGCTACGAGGAATCGGTCAACACGCTTAAGGCCAAAGCAGCTGAGTGTTACGGAATGTAGGCGGGCGTTGTCGCTCGTTGGCATAGGGGATTGTTAAGGCATCCCCAGAAAGGAGAAGCAAATGAAGGAAACCGAGAAGATCGAGATCATGAATTTCGACCAGGAGGGCTACCTCGAGGACGGCAAGGCGCTCTACGAGACCGGCAAGAAGATGACCGCGCTCGCCGACAAGGTCGCCGACGAGGGCTACGACGCCGTGTTCCTGATGGGCGT
>CALGKS010000210.1 GCA_937930475.1 uncultured Collinsella sp.
TAATGCAGGTTTGTATCCAAGCAGGATATAGGGGTTTCCCAGGTGCCCGAGATTGCCCCGAAAGAGGAGCGCCGCGTACTTTGGTACGCAAGCGACGGTTTGAGGGGCAAGGTCGGGTGCCTGGGGAAACCCTACAGTTCAAGTTCGTTGAGACGGAGGATTGCCACGATATAGATCTTGAGCGCTTGCTTGAGCTGTTCCTCGTTGGCGCACTCGTTGGGGCCGTGCATCTGGCCGCCCCACGCGGGCAGCTCAAGGCCGGTCTCCTCGGGGCCAAACGACACGGCACGGGCAAAGTTGCGCGCATACGTGCCGCCGCCCATGGCAAAAGGCTCGGCATGCTTACCCGTAAACTCGTTATAGGTATCAATCAGCGCCTTCACGGCCGGGTCGTCGGCCGAAACTGAGAACGGCACCTTGGCACGACCCACGCGATACGTCACACCAAAGCGGCCCACGAGCGGCTCGAGCTGCTCGCAGATGGTATCGGCACTGGTGCTATCGGGGAAGCGCACGTCGATGACCTGCTCAATGTGGCCGTCAACCACGCGGATGACGCCGGGGTTGCAGGTGAGCGGACCAAATGCCGCGCTCGTCGCGTCGATACCCAGGCCGCGGCCATAGGCGTCCGCATGCACAAAGGCCAGAAACTTAACAAACTCGTGCTCGGCAGGTGTCAGCAGGCGTTCGTCACGGGCACCAAACGCGTCCTCGACCTCGCGCAGATACGCCACGATGAGGCCCACGGCATTGATCGTTCCCTCGGGCATCGAAGCATGGCCACCGATACCGTGGGCAAAAATCCGCGCATGCCCGTTATCGAGCGTCGTGATCTCCAGGCGGTCGGCGTTCTCAACGGGCGCCGGCAGTTCATCGGCGGCAATCGCAAGCTCGCAGATAGACTGCGACGGAATGGCGTTGCTCGCCTCGGCACCACTCCACGACACAATGCGCCCGCCGTCGATTTTGGGGCTCATAAACGTCGCCCCAAACTGGCCCTTCTCGGCATTGCAGACCGGGAACTCGGCATCGGGCGTAAACAAAAAGTCGGGGTTGGGGTAGTTCTCCAGATAATGATGAACGTCGGACATGCCCACTTCCTCATCGCAGCCCAGCAGCGCGCGGAAGGTATAGCGCGGGGTAATGCCGTGCTTGAGCAGGTAGGCGCCGGCGTAGAGCGACAGGACGGCCGGACCCTTGTCGTCGATCACGCCGCGGCCGAGCAGCCAGCCGTCGCGGCGCTCCATCGAAAACGGGTCGGTGTTCCAACCGGGGCCGGCGGGAACCACGTCCACATGGCAGATGGTCGCGAACTGCTTGTCGCCGCGACCCGGAATGTCGGCGATGCCCACGTAGCCCTCATCGTCGCTCGTCTGGTAGCCGAGCTTTTGCGCGATGCCGAGCGCGCAATCGAGCGCGTCACGGACCGGACGGCCAAACGGCGCGCTGGGCTCCGCATCGGCAGAAACCGCCACGGATGGATAACTCACCAGCTGCTCAATATCGGCGACGACATCCTCCCATACCTCGTCGACGTACTCGGCGACGCTCTGCTCCACCTGATTCATGGACGACCTCCTTACCAATGAGTGGCGAGCTTGCCCGCCACTCACATCACATACTTATATAGAAAAGTTTAGCAAGCTCGGCCACCGAGCGCACCACCGCATCGGCGCCCGCGGCCTCGTGCTCCCCCGGCGCCGCCGCGCCCGAATAGATGCCGATGCACGGCACGCCCATCGCATGCGCGCCCTCCACATCGTTAAAGCGATCGCCGATCATCACGGCCTCGTCCGCGGTCGCGCCCAGGGCCGCCAGCGCGTCGCGCACCGAATCCGCCTTGGTCTCGCGTCCCTGCGGCGGATTCATGCCAACCACGGCTTCGAACTGGCAAAGCCCCAGCTCATGCACCATATCGATGCACTTTGCCTCCATGCGAGACGTCGCGACCGCCATGCGATGCCCCTGCGCGGCCAACCCATCCAGCAGCTCGGGGATCCCATCGAACACGGGGTACTCCCCCGGTCCCAGCTCATCAAAAAAGGCGCGGTACTCGTCGGCCACCACGAGCGATTCCTCGCGCGTAAAGCCGTAGAAGTCGTGGAAGCTCTTCCACAGGGGAGGCCCGATCATGCGGCGCAGGTCGCCCATCTGCGCTTCTAAAAACCCGCGCGCAGCCAGCGTCTTGCGCGTCGAGGTCATCACCGCCCGACCCGTATCGGCCACCGTGCCATCGAAATCAAACAGCACGACCGGCCGCCTGCATATCTCCAGCGCCTCCATCGGCATCCCTCTTCCCCAGTTGATGATTTCCACACCGACACTTCAAACTGTTGACTATTCAACAATTAAAGCTGGCAATGTGGAACGACTCCACTATACTTGTCGCACTTTGCTCTCAGAAGGCGGCGCGCAAGCGCCCCAACGAAAGGTGCAATTATGTCTTTTGCCATCATAACCGACTCCACGTCGGACATCTCCCCCGCCCGCGCCCAAGAGCTCGGCATTTACGTGATTCCGCTACATGTGATTATCGAGGGCGAGGACCTGCTCGACCAGGTGCAGATCACCGCCCAGGAATACGTCGCCCGCATGGCAGGCTCCGAGCAACTGCCGCACACCTCGCAGCCGAGCGCCGGTGAGTTCAAGGAGCTCTTCGATCGCGTGCGTGCCGACGGCCACGACAACGCCATCTTTATCTCGCTGTGCAGCGAGTGGTCTGCCTGCTACGCCAACGCGTGCCAGGTGGCCGATACCCACGAGCTCGACGTACGTTGCATCGACTCGCGCACCGGCTCGGGCGCCGAGGGCCTGCTGGTGGAGTACGCGCTCGCCATGCGCGAGGACGGCCGCAGCCTGGACGAGACCGAGGCGCAGATCCGCGCGACGCTGCCCGACGCCCGCCTGCTGCTGATTCCCCGCACGCTCGAGAACCTGGTCAAGAACGGCCGCGCACCTAAACTCGCCGGCCAGCTCACGCAGATGCTCAACATTCGCCTGGCCGTTTCGCCGGAGTGGAAATCGGGCGAGATCAAGGCCGTCAAAAAGGGCCGCGGCGCCAAGCGCATCGTCGCCAACACCATGGCCGACTGCCTCGCATTTTTGGCCGAACATCCAGGCTCCAGCGTGCGTGTGCTCACGACCGGCGCCGCCGAGGAGCAAGAGCTCGTCAACCAGGCGCTCGCGGGCCAGGACTACGCCGACGCCGGCACCGGCCCCATCGGCTGCACCATCGCGACCCACGTGGGCGTCGACGCCATCGCCATCAGCTACTGCCCCCGCTACCAGCCCACCCACTAGGAGCACCTTCATCACTTGCGGTGAAATAGGGACTGTTTTTAGCTCATCAGCCGCCAATCAAACCCTATTCCACCGCAACTTTTTTGCTGCGCCATCCATATGCAAGATATGCTGGCGATCGGCGCATTCCCAGCTGTTTGAGGGAGCTTCGACTAGCCCCCGACGATACCCAGTGGGCAAAAAATGGCAAATATGAGTACTGTCACAATTTTAGTAACAGCAAAATCTTGCTGAAATTGCCCGCTTTCACCGATTTCAAGCGCCATAAAGCACCGAATCGTCGTGGTAAGGGGGTTGGATATATCAAATCGCAGCTAATTGGTCTTAAATACTTTCCAAATGATATGGTACTAACCAAACAACAGTACTCATATTTGCCATTTTTTGCCCACCGGGTCCGAATGAAGCCCGCTCTGTATGCCTCCGGCTACCCACATGACCGCAAATCCTGGTTATCAAGGGCCGTCGCGCGCTTTGACATCGACCGAAAGCCGCTCGCGGAATAATCCCTCGCCATTAGCGAACTTGAATCGAAATTAGATATCCCAAATAGCCGCAATGCCGTACCCTCGTCTCAACAACTCCAGTACAAGGACGGCATTCAAATGGGCAACACCATGCATCAATACGCCCTCTTTGGGACCGCACAATTTAAATACGATCAGACGATCACGCATATATCGGACCAACACCGACAAATCGTCATTTGCAACAACGGTTCAGACGTACGCTACGTCACTCTTGAAGAGTGGGAAGAAGCTGGCGCTTTGTTCGATGAACGAGCGCAAATCGAGGGCATCGTCACCAGCGCGAGCCCAGCACGTGACAAACTCGAGCTCTTTCGCAGTCTCTTTACTTGCCGCAAAGATGTTTACGCTCATGGATATCGCAGAAAAGACGGGGGCATCGGCTATACGCCCGCTTGCGCAAATGAGTGGAAACCGGGAATTTGCCCCAAAGCAGCCCAACAAAGAATCAGATGCGCAGAGTGCACAAATCGCGTCTTCCCCGAATTAAGCGATGCCACAATCATCGCTCACTTTAAAGGCAAGGACGACCGATTCCGTGACGTCCTTGGGCAATATGTTCTCGACAGGGACTGCAACACGAAAGTTCTCGTCATCGATTTTGACAAAGCGGACTGGAAAGAGGCAACAAATGCCGTACGGCTTGTTGCAAAACGACGGAGCATTAACGCCGCCGTTGAGCGCTCAAGGTCCGGCAACGGCGCGCACATCTGGTTTTTCTTCCTCGAGCCGATCGATGCAAAGGCCGCCCGAGAGTTTGGAAGTTGTCTCATAACCGAAGCCGCAGCGCTCAATAAGACAATCACGTTCGAGGCCTTTGATCGAATGTTACCCGCTCAGGCCACTATTCCCGATGGAGGCTTTGGAAACCTCATCGCACTTCCCTTTCAAGGCAAGGCGCAACGTGAAGGAAACAGCGTATTTGTAGACGAACAATTCGAGCCCTTTCCCGACCAATGGCTCTATCTGTCACAAATCCAGCTGATTCCGCGCTCGACGGTACAAAATCTGATCGAGACCACTGGGGGCAACCCACACGGGCTAGCAACAGCTACGGTGGCAAACAAGACCAAACGGTATGCCCAAAAGCAGCGAAAGCGGCCACCGCTCACGCCGCGGGACCTTCCCTCATCGCTGCCCGTCACACAAGCCGACATGTTGTACATCCCCGAGAAGTCTCTGAGTCCAGCGGCTCAAATGGAAATCCGCGGGCTCGCAACATTCGCAAACCCGGAATTCTATCGCGCGCAGTCCATGCATCAATCAGTATTCGGCAAACCGCGGCTCATAGACCTCAGCGAACTGAGAGATGGTTATGTTGCGATTCCCCGAGGCTGCAAAACTCAGTTTGAACAGCTAATTCAGGAAACCGGTGTTACCGCCCACTATTCAGACGAGCGCAGATCGGGTAATCCAATTGTTATGACGTTTAAAGGCACCCTTCGCCCTGAACAGCAAATCGCCGCCGACCAGATGCTCTCGTACGAAGATGGAATCATGTCCGCGCCGACGGGCTTCGGTAAAACCGTCATCGGGGCTTATCTTATTGCCTCCATTGGCCTTCCAACGCTTGTCATCGTCCCCAAGACCGCACTCATAACCCAATGGAAATCCCAGCTCGAGCGATTTCTCGACATTACGGATAACAGAGAGCCCGTCCGAACCCCAAAGGGACGAATCAGCAAAAGGCAGCCTCCGATCATCGGACAAATAGGAGGTGGCAAGACGGCCGTTGGCGGCCTCGTCGACGTCGCTTCGTTCCAGTCGCTGTCTGGCAAAGACCCTCAAACCGGGGAGCCGATAGTTAAGGACTTTGTTCGTAATTACAGCCTCATTATCTGCGACGAATGTCACCACGCCGCCGCGCCACAGCTCGAGCTTGTTCTCAAGTCTGCCCCGGCAAAATACGTATACGGTCTTTCCGCAACGCCCGAGCGCTCCGACGGCCTTACGCGGGCGCTCTCCATGCTTTGCGGCCCGCTTCGCTATGTCATCGATCCAAAAACACAAGCGATCCAGCAGGGCATCCAGCGCATCGTACGGCCTCGTTTTACCGGAATTCGACTACCCGTCTACGAGCCAGGCGCAAGCTTCAATCAGATTCTCGACCTGCTGTGCGCGCATGCGGCAAGAAATGAATTGATTGTTGACGACGCCCTCGAAGCTGCGTCAAACGGTCGGCATCCGCTCGTGCTATCTAAAAGGAAAAAGCATGCTGAGGAGCTGTTCAGACTGCTTAAAGACCGAGGACACGAGCCCATTCTCCTGACCGGGGAAATCGACGCCAAAGAAAGAAAAGCGATACTGAACAGTCTTCCCTGCTTCGAACACGAACATCGAATCATCGTCGCCACCGAAAGCCTTCTGGGCGAGGGCTTCGATCTGTCCTACCTTGACACTCTACTCATTGCCACGCCGATATCGTGGGACGGCACCATCACGCAGCAGGCGGGCAGGCTCCATAGAAGCCACGAGGGCAAGCGCCGAGTTGAGATATTCGACTACGTTGACTTATCGATACCCATGCTCGCCCGCATATACCAGAAGAGACTCAAGACCTACGCCAAGCTGGGGTACGAGGTTTATGCAGCAGAGGACAGTGGGCAACCCGATTACAACATTCTCATAGAGCCAGCGTACGCTATTGAGGCGCTGATTAATGACATCGTCGGTGCCGCAAAGAGTGTCTTCATAGCCGTCCCTTACGCATCCGCCGCATGTCTCGCGAAGCTCACCGCCGCGCTCACAGGAACAGCCGCCCGCGGGATCGCCCTTGAGATAATCGTTGCCTCAACTCCGCACGATGACGCGAAGGCGGTCTTTGCCGAAATGGGCATCGACTATTCCGTCAAAACTGAAGGGCGTTTGTGCGCGGCAGTGATTGACGAGGAAACCGTCTGGTACGGAACCATTCCATTACTGGCTTTCCCCAAGAAAGAGGATTGCAGCATTCGTTTTAAAAGCAACGAAGTCGCCGCCGAGCTTTTGGACGAAATCCAGCGAAGAGGAGAGCCGAAAGTTGCAGCAACAGGCGGGACATCCCCATCACTTGCGGTGAAATAGGGACTGTTTTTGGCTAATCAGTCGCCAATCAGTCCCTATTCCACCGCAACTTAGAAGCAGGTGGTTAGCTCAACGGACCCTGGAACAGCTCTTGATACGAACCCATTCTTACCAGTCGGATCACTGGATTAGTTTTGTGTGGCAGGTAGAGAACGACCACATCGACCAAGCCATCTGAAAGATGAAAATCGATGTGACCGTTGTAGTTGCCACCTGGGTTGTAGAGCTCGTGGGCACCGTACTCCGCCGGAAGCGAACCATGCGCCGCAAGCTCGGCGATAGCCGCCTTAAACTCGGTTTTTAACTGCGGATAGTTGTGCATCGTTCGCTTATAGTCGGCCTTAAACTGAACCTCGACCTTAATCTCAAACATCGCCTAGTCCTCATCGAGGAACGACATCAACTCATCAACGTTATCGAATGACGGGCTGTCGTCCGACAGAATTCCCAGCTCATGAGCCTCGGCGATCACCATGGCACGCCTCGTCGCCTCGTTGGGAACCTCCGGTCGCCCCACAATCTCAAACGGGATTTTCCGCTGATTTACAAGCTGCCGAACAGCAAGGTTGAGATACGAATTAAGGCTCAGGCCAACCGAATCTAAAAACTCAGTCGCCTGCTCCTTGAGCCCCTCTTCGATGCGGACCGTCGTGGGCTTAATCGTTGCAGTAGACATACGCGACCTCTTCGACTTCGTCATTTGCATCAGTATACCCAAAAGAAATGGCAATCTGATGTTAGATAGCATCAGATTGCCATGCTTATTCATGTCGCAGCGGGCACAATCGCTCTACATCAACCCGCTGAGCGCGACGTCGACCGCCTCGTTGAGGTCGTCGGTGATGTGCACGAGTTCGGGATCGAGCGGGCTGATCATACCGGCTTCCATCACCGGGCCGTTGAGCCAGTCGAACAGACCCTGCCAGTACTCGGTGCCCACCAGCACGAGCGGCATGCGCTTTACCTTGTGCGTCTGCACCAGCGTGAGCACCTCGAACATCTCGTCGAGCGTGCCAAACCCGCCGGGGAACACGATGGCGCCCGAGCTGTATTTGACGAACATGGTCTTGCGCACAAAGAAGTAGCGGAAGTCCATGCCGAGGTTCACGTATTTATTGAGCCCCTGCTCGTGCGGCAGTTCGATCCCTAAGCCAACCGACTTGCCGTTGACGCTCGCCGCTCCCCTGTTGGCCGCCTCCATGATGCCGGGACCGCCGCCGGTGATAACCGCCACGCCGCGCTGGGCGATCTTGCGACCGACCGTGCGCGCCGCCTTGTAGAGCGGATCGGTCTTGGGCGTGCGGGCGCTGCCGAAGATGGTCACTGCAGGACCAAGCTCGGCAAGCGCGCCAAAACCATCGACAAACTCTGCCTGAATGCGCAGCACGCGCCACGGATCGGCATGCAGCCAGTCGGTCGACTCCTCGGGCGCCAGCAAGTTGGCATAGGTGTTGTCCTTGGGAATCATGGGGCCGCGCATGACCACGGGGCCGCGGCGGTACGTCTCGTCGTAGGCGGGCTCGCCCTCGACATTCTCGTTCTTAATCATGGGTACTCCTATCGAGAAAAAGAAAAACGGGCGGGGTCGACGCCATGCGCCAAACACCCGCCCGAACATCAACTATCCGGTATGGTACCCACGATGCATCAAGCGCTTGCAAGCTATCGGTCAGCGGTCGCGCAGCCGGCGTTAGCGAACGTGTCGACCGGACATCGTTCGACCTTTGCCGCTACCCACGCCCCGCAAGCGCTCCCGTAGCTCTTAGTAATCCACCGCCGCAGGGCTGTTCATCCAGTCGCTCACAAACGCGCCGTAGCGGCCCTCGATAATGGCCTGGCGGGCACGCTGCATAAGGTTGAGCAGGTAGTAGATGTTGTGCATCGACAGCAGGATGCCGCCGAGCATCTCCTTCTGCGTGACCATGTGGCGAATGAGCGCACGGCTGTAGCCGCCCGTGCACACCGGGCAGGTGCAAGTGGGATCGATGGGGCCGTCGTCGTGCGCAAAGCGCGCATTGCGGAAGTTGAGGCGACCTTCGCTGGAGAACGCCGTGCCCATACGACCGGTGCGCGTCGGCAGCACGCAGTCGAACATGTCGATGCCCACGCCCACACCGCGCACGAGTGTAGTCGGGTTGCCGACGCCCATCAGGTAGCGCGGCTTGTGCTTGGGCATGTACTCGGAAGCCAGCGGCGCCAGCGTCTCG
>CALGKS010000211.1 GCA_937930475.1 uncultured Collinsella sp.
CATTCCCAAAAGCCATTTTGGCAGCGGTAGATGTGAATGGGGTCCAGGCGATATTCGCAGTCCTCGTGGCGCTCGGGCGCAAAGAACACGGCCGAGGCAAACATGGTGTAGGGCATGGCCGTCTCCTCCCCAAACAAGCTCGCTACGATGCCGGTCTTTCGGTGCGTGTCATAGTAGCGCGCCATACGGACATACACGGCGCATGCCACGTGGCGCAGGTCGCGATGATGGGAACGGTCGAGCCGTGAGTTATTTAGGTTGTACGTCGAGAGTGCGTCGATGGCAGCCATGAGCCGCTCCTCATGCGCCTCATCGGGCGGAAGGGGAAGCGTGGGCTCGGAGGTCTTGCGACGTTTGGGGGGCAGGTCCGACGGCGCCGGCGCGGGTACAAGGTCTCGCGCCGCGCGGCGCAGCTCGATGAGGGCGTTGTCGAATGCGACGGTTTTAGAGTCGCGAAGCAGCTTGGGGTCGAGCTCATGGAATACGGCGTAATCCTGCAGCCACACGCGTGCGAACCGGTCGATGCCGGGTTCAAAGGCGCGATAGGCATCCCAAAATGCCTTGATCTTGTCATAGCCGTCACGCGGATTGTCGACGCCAATGCCGCAGATCAATTCGTAAAGATAAAGAAAAGCAAACGAGGTCGATGTCTCCTCGATATTGCCGCGGCGCACTTGAGCACGCCAGGTAAAGTAGCCGCGCAACTGTCGATCGCTCATGGCATTGTAGGTGGGAAAGTACGACTTAAAGGTGCCGTTGTAGGGGCAATCGTCCTCGAAGTCGGCCATCAGCAGGCCTTGACGGTAAAAGAGCTCCGCCTCCGATAGCCAACGCCCAGCGCCGCCTTTGGGATCATCTTGCCAGCGTGATATCTCGCGCATCTTGCGGTACTGGTCGGGGAGGAAGTTCTGCATCTGACGACCGGTCTTGAGAATCGGCTCGTCAGCATAGATTTCGTTTGAGAAGCGGGCGGACTGATGGGTCCGGGCCTCGGCCATAATGCGCTCGATGAGCATCTTGACGTCCTGGTCGGCCACCGCTTCTCCTCTCCTAACGCAGCTTCGGTGACCCCATATCATAGCACAGCATCAAACAGGTGTTCGAGATACCGCTATGTAGATAGATTTAGAACAAGAGGGCGTAGATGACCGCCACGACGACGGAGGGGAGCATGTTGGCCGTGCGGAAGGTCTGAGGCCGAATAAGGTTAACGCCAACACAGAAGATGAGCATGGAGCCCACAAGCGAAAGGCTGTCGAGGGCTGCGGTGGTCATGATGGGGGAGAGTGCGCCGGCAAAAAGCGTGATCGTACCCTGGAATACGGCAACGGGCAGGGCCGAGAAGATGCAGCCGCGGCCAAGCGAGGCCGTCATGGTGCAGACGATGATGCAGTCCAGCGCGCCCTTCAGGGCAAGCGTGGACCAGTCGCCGAGCAGACCGTCCTGAATCGATCCTACGATGGCCATGGCGCCGATACACACGGTGAGCGATGCCGAGACAAAGGCGTTGGTGAACTCGTTGTCGCCTTCGCTGCCGGTTTTGCGCTTGAGCCATTCGCCGAGGCTCTCGATGGCGGCCTCCAGGTTGATGGCCTCGCCGATGAGCGAACCGAGGGCAAATGAGACGATAAGCATGGTGGTGCCGGTGGTCGCCAACGCCTCTCCATCGATAACGAGCATCTTTTGCATGGTGCCGCCCAGGCCGATAAACAGAACGCACAACCCCGACGCCTTCATGAGCGTGTCTTGGATGCGGGGCGTAATGAAGCGCCCGCCCATGAGGCCCAGCAGACCGCCCGCAATCAAAAGCGCGACGTTGATGATCGTTCCTAAACCCGGCATGAACCCTCCTGTAATTGATGCCAACGCGGCAATCGTAGCAGAACGGGGAGAGGAGCGCTCAGTATCCGAGCCAAGCGGCGGTTAGCGGTCTAGGATAGGACGGGGCTAAAGTCGAAGCGCAGCGTCATGAGGTGCTGTGGGGATTCGATGGCTGCGGCAATGATGTCGGCATCTCGCGCACGATCGAACCCTTCAAGTTCCATTTGATAGGGGAAGTCTTCTTGGATACCGATGCGACGAGGAACCAAAAGCTTGGTTCCGTCGAATTCTTCGGTCCGCGTTCCGTCTGCTGCAACGGAATAAAGGTGCAACTTGGCGGTCGTTGTGGCATCAAGTGACGAGATAGCTTGGATATCGTTCGATGCGCTCCTTGCTCCCACTGCTGTAAGTGCCGTAGGCGCGACGACTTCACCCGAAGGCAAAAAGACGAGCTCGACGGTATTGGGGAATGCGATGAGGATATTTTTGCGGCGGGGCGCATTGGCAGCGACTGGCTCAATGCTTGCGGCATCGACGGTTTCCGTGTGGTCGAGCGCGACCATCATGCAACAGTTGCCTTCGTCGACATCTGGGGGAGCGGCAAAGTCCAGGCCGTCTTTCGGTTGGGGATCGCCTAGTTCGGTGGCGGCGCCGTCTGGCTTCTCGAGAGGGGCCGCAGCGTTGTCTTCTGATGATGTATCGTCTGCATCGTCAACATGTGCCGGTGCGTCTGCGACCTCGTCTTTGGGGGATTTGTCATTATCGCTTGATATAGGAGCAGAAATTCCGACGGACCCCACTCCGTGCCATGTCATTTGGAGCAGCGCCGGATCGGCGAGAATGCGCTGCACGCCTTGCTCCTGGGCATCGATATTGATGGGGGCGGGTTCTGATCCTCGCGTGAGGTTAAGTGAGCCCTTCTGTCTATTGCTTTGAGCCTCTTGGTCGTCCGTGTCGCCAGCGTAGAACAGCAAAGGCGCATCTCCCGCTGCGATGGTTTCGGTGTCCGCCTTGGTCAGTCGCAGCGATGCCGTAAAGGAGATGATGGGCTGCGCGCCATCGACATTCGAGGGAACGCAGCCCAGGCATACACCTCCTCCTTCTTCATAGGCCGCGCTGTCGAAGACGACCTTCGCCCCGTTCGCCGAGTCATCGACCGAGGCAATATCGATGCGCAGCTCTAAGTCGCATGGGTCGCCATCGGCGTCGACTGCAGCCGATTTCCACGTGCAGATGGCACAACCTGTCTGGGGGCCGTTCTCCTTGTCCGGTCGCTTGGTATCCACGACTATCGAGTCGACCGTATTGCGGTGAAGGCATCCCGAGGTTCGGACCGTGGCATGTGCGAGCGAAAAACGTTGGCAGGCGACGATACCCGACGAATTCACCACGGGGGTCAGAGCTTGCGGTAAGGAGTTTGCCGTGGCAGGCGTCGCCCAAGCGGCGAGAGGCGTGCCGCTCGCCAGTGCGCTGCAGAGCGCGGCGACGGGCAAAAGGTTTTTGGGTGCCATGGTTCTCCTATCTATTCCGCGTACTCCGGTCGCGCTTGGCTATTGGTTGCGTTTGATGTGCAGGCCAAGGCACGTCAGTCCTGCTCCCGCCGTGGCGACGCCCACCGCAATGAGTTGCCGGGTGTCGCTCGTCTGGGCGAGCGGCTCGTGGCGGCTGCCGCGATCAAGGCCCGAAAGGTCGACGGTCACTTCTGTGGCCGCCTGCGCTTGCTCTTGTTGAGCAAAGGCCATGGCAGGTGCGGACGCCAAGATGCCGACGATGGCGGCCAGTGCAAGCGCCTTAGGACGTGGCGTGCGCACCGGGCTCGACCGTCCAGGTGATGCTTGCCACTTGATCTCCCGTACCGGTGGCGTGGTAGATGTCACGCGTGACGCGGGCGACGTGGCCGCTCACATTGAGCTTGATTTTGTCCGTTCCGTCGGCAATGCCCTGGTACTTCATGTCGAAGTTTGCGTCCTTGGAAAGATCGAGGCCCGTAGTCTGAGTCGCCGAGCTGGCATCCTTTTCTGCCTTATCGGGGCCAACCTTAAAATCGATGGAGTTCTGGGCCGAGCCCGTCTTTGCGTCTGCAACGATTGTCCAGTCGTTCTTGGCCGTGACCTTCATGTTGGTGACGTGGATGCCATATGCCGAGAGGTTGTCGATGGTAATCGTCTTGTCGGAGGGTCCTACAAGCGTTCCGTCGGCGTTGGCGGCAAAGGGGATGACCGTTGGCGCCTTAAACGAAACATTGCTAATGTCGGCCTTCACCGTCACATCGGTGGTTCCAACGCGCACCTCTGCCATGGCCGCCGTTGGCGCGGCGCCCATCGCAAGTGCGAGCGCAAGCCCTGCGCCCACGGCGAGTGCCCTGGCTCCGCTCGGGTTCCTGGTAATGTTCATAATCGATCCTTTCTGCTCGTCACGGACTGTTTCCGTGATGGTTGGACGAATGGGGACAGGGTGCTGCCCCTGCGAGTGCGTCGGCCACTAGCCTTCCGCCTGGGCCACCCGCACTTTGACGCGCGTCGGATTGCCGTGGGTGTCGTAGGTCTTGGCATCGAGTGCCTGAATCTCGATATACGCCTCGCCTTCTTGGATATCGCCGGCGGGGCAGGTCTCAACTGTCTTGCCGGCTTCGACCACACCAGACTCATAGATGGTCTCGTCGTTTTGAATCACGCGGAAGCGCTGGGGAAACTTGTTGTCTTGGACGTTTTGCACGTTGACGCGCAACTTGCCGCCTTCCTGCAACTGTGCGACCGGCGCGACCGAGATCGTCATCATGTTGTCGCGGACGATGGCGTCGAGCTCATCCTGGATTTCTTGGCGCGATTTACCTTCTGCCGTCGTGACTGAGGCGCCCGCTTCGGGCACGGGCTGCGACTGCCAGGCGTATAACCCTACGGCGATGAGGGCGCAGACGATAGCCAGGCAGACAACGACGAGTTTCTTGCGACGCCCCAGTCCTGCAAGGCGGGGCGGCTTCTTCGCACTCATGCGGCGTCCTTGGTGGTGTAGACGCGTGCGAACGTGGACGGGTCCGCTCCAAAGAGCATGTGAAGCATCAGGCGGCGTGAGTAGATGAGCTCGTCGAAGTCATGAGGGAGCTCGATGTTGTGGATACGCGCGATGTGGTGGGCGAGCGCCGAGAACGACTCGGGGTCGCAGATAACATCGGTGGTGACGTGGTAGACCGCCGTATCGGGGAACGCCTCTTCGTCGAAAGGCAGGAGATAGGGATCGTCGTCGACCTCGATGGCGACGCCGTACTGGGGCCAGTAATATGCCATGGGAACCTCCCTGCTTCTGGGGCCAAAACTTCCATTGGTTTTGGCTGTCGATGCCGACCGTATCAGTCGCTACTTGACCAATTTCTGACCAAATGCTTGACGGATTGACATCTCCGCAGGTAAAAGATGGTAAAAATTACTTCAACTTTTTTCGAGCGACAATTGCGTGGCCGCTGGCGGTAAAGCAACATGTGTCAAAAGCATCGTCTGCCGAGGAAACCTTGCCGCTCGCCGAATTGCACGAACGTAAAAATCGCCAATTATGGAGACGGTCTCGAACACGTCGACAAAACGATGCGGTAACATCTCCCTGCAAACACTGTAGTTAGCTAAAGGGGGAGTTCGCGTGTCTGCAACCATCAAACCCTTCACCGACGAGTTCGAAGAGTATGGTCGCGATGAGTCTCGCACATCGGGCGAGGCCTCGAGCATCTCGTTTCCGACAACGGAGGACGAGGTCCGCGCCATTTTGAAAAAGCTCCATGCCGAGCGTGTCCCGGTGACGGTTCAGGGCGCCCGGACCGGTCTTGCCGCCGGCGCCGTGCCTCATGGCGGTCACGTTCTCAATACTTCCCGCATGAATCGCTACCTAGGCATTCGCCGCGATGAGCAGGGCCGCTTTCTTTTGCGTGTGGCGCCCGGCGTCGTGCTGTCTGAGCTACGCAAGCAGCTGGGCAAGAAAATGCTGCCGACTGCCGGCTGGGACCAGGCATCGCTTGAGGCCTACGAGGAGTTCCAGGAAGCCCCCGAGCAATTCTTTCCTACCGATCCCACCGAGGCATCTGCCTGCCTGGGCGGTATGGCGGCATGCAACGCTTCCGGCGCCCGTAGCTACGCTTACGGCCCCATGCGCCCTCACGTCACGGGCCTTCATGTCGCGCTGATCGATGGCGACCTGCTCGAGCTTCACCGTGGCGAGGTTTTTGCACAGGGTCGTCGCCTTTCGCTCGTCACGGTGCAGGGCCGCACGCTCGAGCTCGACCTTCCCGACTACGCCATGCCCAAGACCAAAAATGCTTCGGGCTATTTCGTTGCTGACGATATGGATGCCGTCGATCTGTTTATCGGTGCGTGTGGCACACTCGGCGTCATCACCGAGCTCGAGATTGCCCTGCAGGCGGCGCCTGCGGTCGTTTGGGGTGTGAGCTGCTTCTTTGACAGCGAAGACAAGGCCGTGTCCTTCACCGATTCTGTGCGCCCCGTCCTGTCCCACGCGGCTGCCATCGAATATTTCGATGCGGGCGCCCTGGATATCCTGCGTCGTCAGCGTGAGCAGTCGACTGCGTTCGCCTCGCTGCCGGCGCTCGACAAAGACGCCAAGGTCTGTGTCTACGTGGAGCTCGACTGCGACGACGAAGCCCAGGCGACTGAGGAACTGTATCACTTGGGGTGGGTACTGGAACTTGCGGGCGGCAGCGACGATGCGGCATGGGTTGCGCGCACCGAGGTCGATCGCGAGTGTCAGCGATTCTTCCGCCATGCGGTGCCCGAGAGCGTCAACATGCTCATCGACGAGCGTCGCCGCACGGATCCCACCATCACCAAACTGGGCTCGGACATGTCGGTGCCCAACGCACACTTGGCCGATGTCATCGCCCTTTATCGCCGCACGTTGGCCGAAAGTGGGCTTGAATCTGCCGCCTGGGGGCACATCGGTAACAACCATCTGCATGTGAACATTCTGCCGCGCGATACGCAGGATTACCGCCGCGGCGGAGAGCTCTTTGCCCAGTGGGCTTCCGAGGTCACGGCCATGGGCGGCGCCGTCTCCGCCGAACACGGCGTTGGCAAGATCAAGGCGGGCTTCTTGGAGACGATGTACGGTCACGAGGCCATGGTCGAGTCGGCGCGGCTCAAGCTCCAGCTCGATCCTGCCGGGCAGCTGGGCCGTGGCAACTTGTTTTCGGAGAAGCTCTTGGATGAGCTCGTCCAGAAAGGGGGCGCGTGAAGATGAGCAATTTCCATATGGTGGTGTGCGCCAAGGCGGTGCCGGGCAGCACCGAGGTCAAGATGGACCCCAAGACCAATACCATTGTGCGCGATGGCAAGCAGGCAGTCATTAATCCCTTTGACGCGAGCGCTTTGGAATGCGCGCTGGCGCTGAAGGACGACTTTATCGGCTTTGGCATGGACGTGCGCGTAACGGTGGTGTCGATGGGCATTCCCGCGACCGAATCGCTGCTGCGCGACTGCATCGCCCGAGGCGCCGATGACGCACTGCTGCTAACCGATCGCGCCTTTGCAGGCGCCGATACCCTGGCAACCACCTATGCCCTCAAGTGCGGCATCGAGGCGCTCGACGAGGACTTCGACCTGCTCATCTGCGGCAAGATGGCGGTGGACGGCGATACGGCCCAGATTGGTCCCGAGCTTGCCGGTGCCTTTGAGATTCCCTGCGTGACCGACGTGAGCTGCGTGCAGAGCGCGGGCTTTACGACCTGTGGTTCACTGGCGCTTGTTCACGGCTGCGATGCCGGCGAGGAGACGGTCTATCTTGAGATGCCGTGCGCGATGACGACTGCCAAGGAGATTGGCCAGTTGCGTATGCCGAGTATTGCCGGTATTCGTGCAGCCGAGGAGGCGGACGTGCGCGTGGTCAACGCTGCCGACGTGAACGCCGACCCCGCGCGCTGCGGCCTTGCCGGCTCGCCGACACAGGTCGTGCGATCGTTTGTGCCCGACCGCGACCGAACGTGTGAGGCCGTTGACGGAACGGCGTCCGAGCAGGCGGCAAAACTTGCCAAGATTATCGAGGGGATGGCATAGATGAGCGGACTGATTATCGATAGCGAAGCCTGTATCGGCTGCGGTCGCTGCGTTCGCGCCTGTGCCTCTGGCGGCATCGTAGTGGAAGGCGAGCGGCCCAACCGTTGCGCCCGCGTAACCGACGGCTGCATCCTATGCGGCGGGTGCGTCGACGCTTGTCCCGTCAATGCCATTTCGATCGAGCGCGACGAGGCCGCCGGTGCGGTGGACCTTGATGCATATCGTGACATTTGGGTCTTCGTGCAGACCGACGAGCACGATGTCGTGGTCCCGGTGGCCTACGAGCTCATGGGCAAGGGACGCGAGCTTGCCGATGCTCGCGGCTGCCGCCTGGTGGCATTGGCCGGCATGAGCCCCGAGAGCTCGTTCAAGGACCTGGAGCATCTGGTTTGCGCCGGCGCAGACGAGGTCCTGGTCTGTCGCGACGAGCGTCTGCGTCAGAACGATGCGGAGGTCTACGCCCGGCTGATCTGCGATTTGGTGGCAGAGCGCAAGCCCGAGGCCATTCTGTACGGTGCGACCGCCTTTGGCCGCGAACTGGCGCCCGGCGTTGCCGTGCGTTTGCAGACGGGCCTTACGGCTGACTGCACCGTACTTTCGATGGATACGGAGACGGGGCTGCTGCAACAGACGCGCCCGGCGTTTGGCGGCAACCTGATGGCCACCATCGTCTGCCCCAATCATCGTCCCCAGATGGCAACGGTGCGCCCTGGCATCTTTAGGGAGCCCGAGTTTGACTACAGCCGCTCTGGCACGATTACCCAGGTATTCCTTGCGGAAGACACCAAGGCTCGTGTCGAGATCTCGATTCCCGCCGAGGAGTGGGGACAGCAGGCTTCGATCGCCGATGCCGAGCGCCTGGTCGTGGTGGGTCGCGGCATTGGTTCCAAGAAAAACCTGCCGCTGATGCGAAGGCTCGCCGAGGCTCTGGGAGCCGAGCTTGGCTGCACGCGACCTGTCGTGGAGGCCGGCTGGTTGGAGTATCGCCATCAGATTGGCCAGACGGGAGTATCGGTTTCGCCCAAGCTTCTCCTGAGTATCGGTGTTTCGGGCGCCATCCAGCATCTTGCCGGCATCGGTGGGGCGGAGTGTATTATCGCCATCAACGAGGACCCGGATGCCCCCATCTTTGGTGCTGCCCAGTACAAGGTTGTCGGCGATGCCGTCGAGGTCGTCGAGGAGCTGCTGGCCCAGCTTGAGCGCTAGGCGCGCGCCAGCCAG
>CALGKS010000212.1 GCA_937930475.1 uncultured Collinsella sp.
GCGGGCGAGCAAGCGATTTGCGAGCTCGATCCCGTGTCGTGGAAGGTGGCGCACGCGTTTACGGCCGCCTGTTATGGAGATAGTGGTCTGGGGCTTCCGACAGGCCATGCAGCGCTGGAAAGTGAGGCGTCTTGTGCCGCACTCGACATGCTGTCCGCACATGTTGAGATAAAGCATGGGCTGACCGAGCGGGCGAAGGGTGGTGAGATCCTCGCGAGGCTCAAAACAGATAAGGCCTACGATTGTGAGCTCGATATCGCGGGGACGTTTGTGCGGGCGGACCGCATGTTGACGGAGCTGTTTGATGGGTCGTATGCAGGGACTGACGAGCGTGATGACGAGATGACCCTGACGCTCGAGGCACTCGAAGCGCGTGGAATCCGAGCACTCGCCATCTGGGTGCGCATGGTATTATCGGCGCGGCGCCTGTTTGCCGGCATGCCGGTGACCGACGAGCAGGCATTCAATGAGCTCGACCGTTTTGCCGTGCGCGTGCGTGACAATCAAGTCCAGTTGTTTGGCTTGATATTGGAAGGCTGGCAGTCGTTGGCTGAGGGGCGTCCGGTCAATGCCAAATTCCGTGCGGTGCAGGTGCTCAGGCTTGCCGAGGAATCGATTGGATACATACGCGACAACGCACTGCTGCTAGAGCGCGCGGCATACTTACGCAATACATCGATGGTATCGGTGCGCGAAGAGGCAGAGCTGCTCGATTTGAGTCGGACGCAGGTCGGTGGTGCCGAGGCTTGGATGGTGGCGCTGCATTTGGCCTCCGCGGGCCGCGATAGCGACCTTGCAGCCTGGATGTCCATGAACCGCCCGGGGATTTTGGATCCGTCGTATCGGCTGTTTGCGCGTCTTGCGATGCATTGTCTGGGCGAGCCGGCTGCCAGAATTCGAAAGAAGCTCCCGGTGCGCGAGCTGTCGCGGTATTCGCTGCGTGACGACTTTGAGGGCGAAGGCGAGCGTCTGTTCCAGGCCGGCGATGCCGAGGGCGTCGATGTGATTGGCCATATCGAGATCCGCATGTTTGGGGCGTTTCGCGCCGAGCGCGACGGGTTTCCCATCACGGATAAGATGTGGCGCCGCAAGAAAGCGGCGACGCTTGCCGAGCGGCTTGCGCTGGGCATGGATGCACTGGTCGACCGCGAGACGCTGGCCATGGAGCTGTGGCCCCACGCCGAGTTCAATAGCGCCCGCAACAACCTGTACTCGACGATATCGCGCTTGCGTTCGGCCTTGGGGCCGACACCGGACGGCAAGTCGTGTGTGCTGATCCAAAACGAGTGCATTGGGCTTAACGGCGATTACGTCAAGACCGACGTGCGGTTGTTTGATCAGATAAGCCGCGAAGTTTTGGGAAATCGCACGGGTGCGCGCGGACCCCATCTGATCGAGCTGTGCCTTAAGATCGAGCAGCTCTACGCCGGCCCGTTGTATGTTCCCAATGGCTGTAATCCCACCTACTTTTTGCGTATGCGGCGCATTATGGAATCGAAGTATATCGACTGCATGATTCGGGGCGCGAATGCCGCCCTAGAAGAAAACGACCTGCAGTCGGCGGTATGGCTGGTGGAGTCGGGGTTGCGGCAAGAGACGGCGCGCGAGGACATGGTGCGTTGCGCTATGCGCGTCTACGGTGCGGCGGGGCGACGACGCGATATCGTCGAGCTGTACAGTGGGCATATGCATCACCTGAGGGAGCAGGTCAATGGCGTGCCCGAGCCCGAGACGCGGCGTCTGTACGAGCGCTTGGTGGAGGGCAGGCTTAACCGCGTGCTCGTCGAGCGATAAAAAAGAGCGTCCGAATTGCTTGGACGCTCGCAAGCTTGATGTATATTGGCTCGCCGGATCGTTGGCTCTTAGACGAGCTTAATCTTCTCGATGTCCTTGCGCGAGGACTCGCGATACAGCGAGAACTTGCGGCCGATAACCTGGACGACCTCGGCATGGCAGCGGTCGGCGAGCTCTTCGGCGGCCTCGCGGGCGGAAAGGCTGGAACCGTCGAGTACGGAGCACTTAACGAGCTCGTGCTTCTCCAGGTAGGCGACCGTCTGCTCGACGGTGCCCTCGTTGATGTCGGACTTGCCGATGATGATGGCGGGGTTGAGGTGATGGGCCATGCTGCGAAGCTGCTTGACCTGGGCTCCTGTCAGTGCCATGGGTTCTCGCTTTCTATGTTATGGGGCGCCCCGCGATGGGGCCTTAATCTACGTGAGCTGTCCCACGATAGCGCAGGAACGGCGTGGTGTGGGGCGTGTTTGCCCAGTTCAAAAAGAATGCGGATGCCGAGCGGGAGAACAGCGCGGGTTACAGGCGGACGTGTACGGCAGCCGAAAGCGGTCTATGGACAGCTCGAAGAGACCGGCTCCCATGCAATAAATGCCCAACGAACCTTACGGATATGGTCGAGCATATAGCGTCCCTGCGGCACGCCCTTGGATCCCGGCTCATCGGCATGGGGGTTCTCAATCATATGCTGAGCAATGTAGTCGCGCAGACGGTCGATCTTATCCTCGTTACCATGCTCGAGCATGCGGGAGAAGTCCGCCGCGCCCGCCTCGAGGCTATCGAAGGTGTCGCGACGAGGCGATTCAAAGTACGTAACCTGCGGCAGGGCCCCCATCTGAATGAGGATATTAAAGGCATAGACAAAGCCATTACTGCAGGTAACCGAGGCGCCGATGGCGTTCATCAGATGCAGGTCATAGCGTGGGCTAGAGTTAGCGACCATCGTGACAGCACAACGCCGACGAGCCGTACGGTCAAGCTTGGCAAGCGCGCCCTTTAGGTTGGTCGTGGTGACCGAGCGACTGGCAAAGGCGACATCAACCGCCCCGGGGACCGGCCCAACTAGGTCCCAATCATCATCCCAAGCAAGCTCAAGCGGCGTAATACGACCTTCGAGCCCGTAATACTCAATACCAGCATCAAGGGTGCCCAACATGGCAGGGGAGAAGTCAGCCGCAATCACAGGATGCCCGGCCTGCGCAAGCGGAATAGCAATCGAGCCAGCTCCACACCCCATATCAAGCACCGACTCACCAGGTTGGAGCGCCAACAGCTTCATAAAATCCCGGGCATACGGAGCAGTCTCAAGCGGCCGAAAATGTCGAGCCCTTTTGTCCCACTCAATAGAGTCATCAGCCCGATGCCGAGCAGCCTGCAAACGCATCCATTCGTCATTCCAGTCAGTAGAAAGAAGCTCAGAACGAATCAAATCATCAGCCACGGGCCATCCCCCTCACAACAAAAAAGCGACTCCTCCCAAAAAGAAGAGCCGCAACCAGCATATATCAGAAAAAGAACCGTTCCAACGCCAAACCGCCATACCAGCAAAGTAGGGCAGAAGCGAAGCGACTGCCAAAGGGACAGAACCCAACTGAGGTCCCGATGTGCGGGAGCCCCGGGGAGGGCAAATATATAAGGTCGATCGCGAGTTCCGCACGAGCCGGAGAGCACTTAATGTGCTCTCCGT
>CALGKS010000213.1 GCA_937930475.1 uncultured Collinsella sp.
CGGCGTTACCGGCATCGATCTTGACGACGCTTTGCTTCCAGTTGCCGCCCTCCAGGTCGTACATGTCGACTACGGCCTTGCGCACGCCGTCCTCATCGACATAGCAGCCCGCGTAGACAAAAAGCTCATCGACACCGTCGCCATCGACATCGCCCGCCTCGACATCAAAGACGGCGTCGTGCTCTTGCAGGTAGCCGGCGTTCAGATACTTAAAACGGCCTCCGTCCATCATATTGGTGTTGACCGTCACCGGCAGGCGCGTATCAAGGCTGCGCGTGCGCCCGTTGCTAAACGAATAGAAGACCAGCTCAACCTTTCCGGCGTACGACTTGCCGTCAATCGTCGTGGAGGAACTGTCGCCGTAGGCACGGAGCTCGGCAACGCGGCTCTTTTTGCCCGTGCTGGCGTCGCTGCAGAACTCAACACTCGTGGCGTGAATGCCCGAGAAACCGTTGTTGTCGTTGGCGAGTACTGTTGAGGACTCATTGTTGCTTAGGTACGACCAGGTGCCGCCACCGTAGTCGCTATGCTTGTAGAGATCGCTGTTCGTATCGAAGTTGTTGACGTTTTGCCAGAACTTTGCGGCGCCCCACACACTTCCGTAGCCATCGGTGAGTTTGCTGCTGCCGCCAATGTCACCGCGCTCGACGTTCTCGAGCTTGTCGCGCAGAGTGTAGCGATTGCCATGGCTACCGTTAGCTGCCATATAGACCTCGCTGCGCGTGGCAAACGTCGTGGGGGTATCAGTGGAATAGGGGCCAACGGTATCGGCCGGAATGTCCTCGCTCGTGCCCAGACCCAGGGCTTGATAATCCTGCTCGGTCATATCGGTGATTGCGGGCGCGTCTGCCGCCTGGGCAACCTGGGGCGTGGCCGTGAAGCAGGCGACGCTCGTGGCGACCAACGCAGCAAGCGCCGCCGTCCCAACAAGCGGGATTTTCGACAGCCTATGGATACGGGGGTGTGGAACGTACATGAGGGACCTCGCTTTATTCGAGTGGAGTGGACTCATTTTTGCAAATGATACATCCGATGCCCGATATCACGTGTCTCATTTTCGCCAACGGCGTGTCTCATTTTTGAGAATCCGAGATGCCGCGGAAATCTTATCCCAGCTCAAAGGCCATTTCTGGGATGTATTTTCCGTCGAGTGCCTCATCGGGAAACTGCATCCCATTTCAAGCGTCGATTCTGGGACGCACTTTCCCTTAGACCCTCAACCGGAAACCGCATCCCACTTTGAGCGCAAATTCCGGGATGCATTTTCCGCTTGAGCCTCATTGGGAAACGGCGTCCCATTCCAAAGGCAAATTCCGGGACGCATTTTCCGAAAGCCTGCCCATCCGGAAAGCCCGTCTCACTTTGGACGCATCCCGGGATTGAACTTCAGCTTTTAGGCCTCCCATCAATAAAGAGGCGTCCTCCCGGACGGCGGGGCACGAAGTTCATCGCGAGTTCCGCACGCAAAGAAGGCCACTTAATGTGGCCTTCGTCTTGCGCAGGACTGTAGAGCAGGGAACTTCGTACCCCGACGCCCGGGAGGACGTTACATTTAGAAAGATGGGCCGACCGCCGTCAGCGATGGGAGCTACTCCCCCAGCACGGCCTTTTTGGCGGCTGCAGCCATGTTGTCCAGATCCTCCTTGGTGGGGTGATCCTTTGCGGCGACCCAGTTGTCGAGCAGCATCTTAAAGCGGGCATTGTCGGGATCTTGCTCGAGCATGGTCTCGTAGCGCTGTTTGACCGCGGGGCCCATCTTGCCCTGGCACATCGCCCAACCCACAAGCTCGGCATCCTCGGTCAAACTAGACGACACTCGGTCGATAATCTGCTGGTAATAGCTCTGGTCGGCACCAAAGCCGCAGGTGCCAAACAGGAAGACGCGCTTGCCGTGCAAGGCAGAGAGCAACGCCGCGACCGAAGGCGTGCACGAGCCCTTGTCGCACCAAAAACCGACGAGCACCGTGTCGGCCGCGCAGGCACCCTGCGCCTCGAGCGCAACCTGCTCTGCATCCGCATCGTCGCTCAACGCCGCGGCATGGACAAACTCAACGCCCGCAGCCTGCAGAGCGCGCTTGATCGCGCCCGAAACCATCCTGGTATTGCCGCTCTTGCTGTTAACCACCAAAGAGCACGTCATAGTCACGTTGCCTCGTTTCCCCCAAAACCAAAGCCACTAATGCAATTTATTAGATGAATATCTTAGTACTAACGACGCAGATGTAAACCAACTTCTGCTGATTGACGGCACAGCTGACATCAATGGATAAAGCCGCCTGAAGCGCAAGCGCCAAAAATCATGCGGGAACCGCGGTACCGTCAGAAAATGCAGGAGGAAATTTGACGGTCCCGTTAATAGATTTTGTGACAAGGGCATGACAGGGGGACAGGTCATTCGTCAGGTTTCTGACAGACGATATGAGCGGGACATGAAAATTGGAAGCCCCTCCTGCATGCATATCCGCTGGTAAGGCCTGGCCCGGTTTTCACCATCGCACGCGGCGGCCGAGCACCCATCCAACGCCCAAGTCAAAATACTCAGTACACTGAGTGATTTCACTCACTATACTGAGTATTTTCTCAATTTGCTCAGGCTAGTTAAACAGCGTCACCTTATCGAGCAGAAAATCCTCCACGGTGCACGCCCCGGCCGCCGCCCCTCCCACGACGATCCGCTTGGCTCGCGGATACTTTTTTAGGAGCGTCGACATGCCGCTCTGGCCGGACTCTCCACCGCTTTTGACCTCGATGGCGCTCAGCGCATCATCCCTTCGCAGCACAAAGTCGACCTCTTTGACGCCCTCACGCCACCACATGACCTCAAAACCCTCTTCCGGCGCGCGCGCAAGCAGTCGTGCACCCACTGCCGATTCCACCAAATGACCCCGCCGCGCCGAATCCTCCAGCCATTCTGCTCGGCCCTTATCGCCGAGCGCCGTCATAAACGCCGTGTCATAAACCATGAGCCGCGGGGTGCTTCGGCGCTTTGCGAGCTCCTTGTCACTGAACTTGGGAATCGCCGTAACCAAACCGGCCTTGCCCAGCAGGTCCAAATACCCGGCGACCGTGACCGTGTTACCGGCATCCTGCAGCTGGCCTACCATTTTTGAATACGAAAGCTCCTGCCCCGAATAGCTCGCCGCGAGCCAAAAGAGCGCGCGCATCAGCGCCGGTTTGCGGATATTCTCCAACGAGAGAACATCGCGCGAGATCGCCGGCTCGACGATCGCATCTCGGATATAGTTTCGCCAACGGGCGTCATCGGAAACCAGCGGCGCCGCACCCGGATATCCACCGTGATAGAGATAGTCTTCAAAAGAAAAGCCAAAGGCCTCGCTGCACTCGCGATAGGACCAATGCGGCGACCGAATGAGCTCGTAACGGCCCATAAGGGATTCTTCCAGGCCCTTGTGCAGCAGCAGCGACGACGATCCGGTCAAAATGACCTTGAGCGGCGTCCCCTCCCGGCGATCCCGGTCGTACAATCCCTTGACGACCGTGGACCAACTCTGCACCTTTTGAATCTCATCAACAACGAAAACGGCCGGGACCTTACCTCCAGACGTGAGGTTTCTTGCCTGTTGCCACTCGATTTGCAGCCAGCTGGCATCGGGATTCACAACATCGTCCGCATTGGCCACGTGACAGGGCATGTCTGCATGGTGCAACGCCTGCACGAACATGGTCGACTTTCCCGTTTGGCGGGGCCCGATTATAAATTGCATCAACGGATTATTCGTTTCCCGCATCCTCTGGGCTATCACGGCAACTTGATGGCGCTCAAACATGTCAATCTACCTCCTTGTTTCTTAAATACTCAGTATACTGAGTAAAATCACTCAGTATACTGAGTATTTTTAGAACCGGGAGATCGAACCCGCCAACTTAACTCCCTTCACCAGCGGGTTGCCGCCGCCCCCTCCGCGAGTCGAGTTTCTGGCCCTTCGTGCTCACTCGATATATAAAAACTGCCATAGCCATATCGAAAAACCGGTATAGCCGGTCCCATCATCGAACCATCGCGAATGGGCCACAAGATTTCGCGATGGTTCGCAAGCTTTCGCGGAGATTCGCGACAAATCGAGAACTGACACGCATCTTATTGTTCATATTCAAGGCCCCGACGTCTCAAAAGGTATGCCGCCGCAAATGACTCATCGGTGTCCCATTACCACGACGCCGACGATCTCGAGGTCGATACCATTATCCACAGGCGCGATGGAACTTGGATTGCCGTGGAAGTAAAACTCGGAAGTCCGCAGATCCCCGAGGCATCTGCAAACCTGCTTCGGCTCGAGCGCAAGCTGGTCGAGCGCGGTGAGAGGCCTCCCGCGGCCAAACTCATCGTCATCGGGTTCGGCATGCCGGTCCACACAACGCCGGAGGGCATCATCGTTGCCCCTATCGATACGCTCGCGCCCTAGCGCTGCGCGAAATGTCCCGCGGGCTTGCTTACTGGGCGAATTGGCTGCGGTAGAGCTCGGCGTAGAAGCCGCCTGCCGCCAGCAGTTCGTCGTGTGTGCCGCGCTCGATAATCTCGCCATCGCGCATCACTAGGATGCAGTCGGCGTTGCGGATCGTCGACAGGCGGTGCGCCACGACAAAGCTCGTGCGGCCGGCCATGAGCTCGTCGAATGCCGCCTGCACC
>CALGKS010000214.1 GCA_937930475.1 uncultured Collinsella sp.
AGCCGAGTATGCCGAGAACAACCGGTAGCGACCACCATTTCTAGTTAGAATCTGCTCCGACCCTACCGCAACTACCGGTAGCAACCCCTAACGACCAGCCATTTTAGGACAAATGTCAGTGCAAGTAGCAGCCAAGAGTCCCCACTCAGTAAGTTACGGTGGAATAGTTTCTAGATTCAGCCATTTGCGGGCTAAGCGGGAACTATTTCACCGCAACTTAATTTCAGACCAGGCACCCGCAGCAAGAAGACGAATAGCCCCGGCGAGTATGTAAACGCAGGGCCCTCCGACCCCGCCCGACGATTTCGATTGGCGACCTTTGACGGAGTCAAGGGAGGAGCCAAATCGAAATACGTCGGGCGGGGTCGGAGGGCCCGATGGGGTGGATTCCAGCCGAGGCTATTCGTCGCCGAAGCTGATGCCCAACGCCTTGGCCTCGCGCACCAGATCGCTCTGGGGGTCGACATATTTGAGCTTGCCAGCGACATCCTCGAGCGGCATGTGGCACATCTTGCCGTCGCGCAGGGCGATCATGTAGCCAAACTCGCCGCGCAGGCAGCCGAGTGCCGCCTCGACGCCGCACTGGGTCGCAAAGATGCGGTCCTGGGCGTCGGGCTGACCGCCGCGCTGCGTATGGCCGGGGATGGCGACGCGGGTCTCGCGGCCGGTCTTGGCCTCGATCTCCTTGGCGATGTCGTACACGATCGACGGGCTCGTGCGCTCGGCAAGCTTCTTCTTGTACTCCTTCTTGGACAGCGCCGCGTCCTCCTTGGAGATAGCGCCCTCGGCGACGGCTACGATGGTAAAGCGGCTGCCGGTCTCCATGCGATGCTCGATGGTCTTGATGACGTTGTCCATGTCGTAGGGGATCTCGGGAATCAGGATGACGTCCGCGCCGCCCGCGACGCCGGCATACAGCGGAATCCAACCGACCTTGTGGCCCATGATCTCGATGACAAACACGCGGCCGTGACTCGAGGCGGTGGTGTGGATGTCGTCGATGCACTTGGTGGCGACGTCGATGGCGCTCGTAAAGCCAAACGTCAGCTCGGTGCCCCAGGTGTCGTTATCGATGGTCTTGGGCAGGGCGATAACGTTGAGGCCCTCTTCGCGCAGGCGGTTGGCGGTCTTGGTGGAGCCGTTACCGCCCAGCATAAACAGGCAGTCGAGCTGCAGCTTATGATAGGTGTGGACCATTGCGGGCACCTTCTCGACGCCGTCGGCCTCGGGAATGTCCAAGCGCTTGAACGGCGTGCGGCTCGTGCCCAGGATGGTGCCGCCGCGGGTGAGGATGCCGCTAAAATCGGCGGGCGTCATAACACGGAATCTGCTGTAGATAAGGCCCTGGTAGCCGTCCTCAAAACCATAGATCTCGATAGGCTCTTCGCTATTGGTCATAAGCGTTTTGACAATGCCGCGCATGGTGGCGTTGAGCGCCTGGCAGTCGCCGCCACTGGTAAGAAGACCGATCCTAAGCATGATGAATCCTTCCGGGCAAGTTATAACATGCGCATAAGTTTACCCCCGCACACTGTTGATACGGGGGTAAAACGTGTTAGCTCAAGCGTATAGAAATGTAAGCAACGTCAGGCGAGCGTAAGGACGACGGTGCCAGCTCCTTACAGCGCGAAGGCGTCGACGTCGCCCCAGTGGCGGCGCAGCGTGATGGCGGCAGCGGGCTCGGTGTTGTCAAAGACGACCGACCACTGCGTGTTGCTGGTGATGTCTTCCGGATTGGGCTTTTGCGCCGCAGCGCGCAGGGCCTTCCAAGCGACTGCCTCATCTTGGGCGCCGGTATGGGCGTCGAGGACATCGGCGATGGCGATGGCGCGTTCCTTGCCATGGCCCAGCTCGCCGTTCTTTTGGTTGGGCAGCACTTCGTTGCCATAGCAGGCGTAGAAGTTCGTAACCTGGCGTACGGGCGTTGCCTTGCATGCACGGTTGGGATCGCGCGGATCCCACTCCGCCACCCGCGCGTCACCGGCGGCGTCGTTGATAAAGAAGTGGTAGTCGCGTCCGGCCATGGCGTGCATGTCGTAGGCGGAAAGCAGGTCTACGGCCTCCTGCGTGGTAGCCGCGCGGTCGAGCACCAGGCGGATGGCGAGCGAGGTGTTGATGACGGGGCGTTGCGTGTCCTGGTCACAGGGCTTGGAATCCAGGGTGAGTACGGCAATGGACACGCCGTATTCGTTAACACCGTCGAGCTGGGCAAACGGGCCCATGAGTGCGGCGGCGCGTCCAGCGACGGAGTCAAGCGGAGTGTTGGCGCCCAGGTTATTGAGGGCCGCAAAGCCGATGGAGGCATAGCCATTGCGCGGGTGATTGCGCACCAGCAGCGCCGAGGTGTCGTCCTTAAAGTCGTAATTGCGACCGGTGCGCACGCGGTCTTCGGCATCTACGGCGACAAAAGCGCTGCAGGCAAACTGGGGCGCCTGGACATGTGCCGGCACGCCGGGGAGCACCTGCGCCACCACGGCATCGATGTAGGTCTGGTCGTCGCGCACGCCAGTGGCGATGATGCGGTCAAGGTCGTAGTCGTAGGCGATATCGATCGCGTACAGGTCGTATCCATCCGCATGGTCGGTCAAGCGTTTGAGCGACGCGACAGACTTGATTTGCTTGTGGTAAACGATACCGGTGGCAGCGGCAAGGCCGACGGCGACTCCCGCGACACCGCAGGCGATGGCAACGTTACGTGGCTTCATGACGGCTCCTCTCGTCCTGTTAGCGTAATTGTCGCAAAAGGCGCGCGGGCATGATGGCTCAACTTGGTGAGTGGCGCGGAATTAAGCACGGAATGAAGAGTGCGGCGCCGGCGCGGCGGGGTATGCTGGAGGGGACCATCAACCCAGCGAAAGGGGAGAGCATGACGGATCAGGAAACGCCCGAGCGCGCGCATGTGACGGCCGACGATATCGAGGCCGCCAACGACCTTATCGACTTTATCGAGGCATGCCCCAGCATGTTCCATACGGCGGCGACCATTATGGCCGAGCTCGACGAGGCGGGCTTTACCTACCTGCCCGAGAACGCGGCATGGGATATCGAGCCGGGCGGGCGTTATTACACGCAGCGCAACACCTCGAGCGTTGTTGCCTTTAAGGTGGGCGAGGACTTGGCCGCGACGTGGGGCGAGGACGGCGTTGCCGGCGACTACCATTTTCAGCTCACGGCATCGCACAGCGACTCGCCGACGTTTAAGGTCAAGGCCGTGCCCGAGCTCGACGGCGCGGGCGAGACGCTGCGCCTGAACACCGAGGCCTACGGCGGCATGATCGACTACACCTGGTTCGACCGTCCGCTGGCACTCGCGGGCCGCGTGTTGGTACGCGAAGGCGACCGTATTGAGAGCCGCCTGCTTGCCACCGAGCGCGAGGTCGCTATTATCCCGAGCCTTGCCATCCATATGAACCGCGGCGTTAACGAGGGCTTTGCTCCCAACCGAGCCGTCGACCTGTGCCCGCTCATTAGCGCCGGCGAGCTTAAGCAGGGTGACTTCGATGCCCTGATCGCTGACGAACTGGACGTTGAGCCCGAGCAGATCCTGGGTCGCGACCTGTTCCTGGTCAATCGTCAGGACGCACGCATCTGGGGCTGGGCCGACGAGTTTATCTCGACGCCCAAACTCGACGACCTGGCCTGCGCCTACACCTCGCTGCAGGCATTTTTGGGTGCCGAGAATGCGCATGACGTTTCGGTCTTTTGCTGCTTCGATAACGAGGAGGTTGGCTCCGAGACCAAGCAGGGCGCCATGTCGACGTTCTTGGCCGACGCGCTGCGCCGCATCAACGGGTCGCTGGGCTTTGACGACGAGTCGTACCACCGTGCGCTTGCCGCCTCGATGCTCGTGAGCTGCGACAATGCACATGCCGTGCACCCCAACCACGCCGAGAAGTGCGATGCCCGCAACCAGGTTGTGCTCAACGGCGGCATCGTCATCAAGGAAGCTGCCAACCAGCACTACTGCACCGATGCCTTTAGCCGCGCGGTGTTCCAGGCCATCTGTGATGACGCCGACGTGCCTACGCAGGCCTTCGCCAACAAGAGCGATATGGCCGGCGGTTCTACCCTGGGCAATCTGTCCAATATGCAGGCGAGCATGCATGCCGTGGACGTGGGCCTGCCGCAGCTGGCCATGCACTCGAGCTACGAGACCGGCGGCGTGCGCGACGTGATGTACGCCATCCGCGCTCTCACCGCCTTCTACGAGCGAAACCTAACCATCAACGGCGCCGAAAGCGTGGAGCTCTAAATGCAAGCCGAAGACGAGAAGACCGAGGGCAGGTCTCAACTAATCGATCAGGGGTCGAAGCTGTTCGCCACCGCTTGCCATGAATCGGGAATCGACGTGTCCAACGCGTGGCCAGCGAGCGATGAAGAACTCAAGCGTAGCGCCTATTCGGACCATTATGGTAAGGAGATGGACTGGCTCTAATAGGCGAAACGTCGAAAACGCCAGATGAATGCCTGATATCACTTTGACAAAAGTATCGCAGGCAAAACCAACGTAATGGTGCAAACTAACCTGACCCCATTGCACCAAAAAGGGAGAATGCCGCAGGCCGAATGAAAGTCAGCGAGAGCCCGCCAGAGTGAGCAAGGTGCCTTGAAAGAGGAGGGCATTGACCTTCTGGTCATGCCCGACGATT
>CALGKS010000215.1 GCA_937930475.1 uncultured Collinsella sp.
TGCCCAGACTCCCGGTGTGATGTACAGCCGCTCACTGTTCGATACGTGTTTGTCGCGCGGCTGTGCTTTTCGTTCTGCTGGCTTTATGGCATGTGCCCTTTCGCAGGCGCAGCGCGTATCCGGGTGTGGAGACGCCTGTTTCCATGTGGTTGCGCCAAAGCTTACGGATACCTTTGATCCCACATTGTTTGCCAAGCTTACCGATGACGCCCGGGCGCTCGACGAGCTTACCGATTCGCTTGCAGAGGCGAGCGGTGGCGCGCAGCTAAAGGTGGCGAGCCATAAGTTTTATTTTGCCGGCCTGGTCGCCTGCATCGAAAATTTGTGCTTGAGCCCACATGGGGTGTCTTCAATTGAGCGCTCCGCTCGCATGCGTGATATGCTCGAGGCATCTCGAACCCGCCAGATGGTCGCGGCGCTCAAGGATAACCATCGCGGGGCCGGCCTGTTATTTGGACCGATTGCCAGCGCCAAGCCAGCACGCTGTGTGATGTGTACGCACTTGGCCGCTTTTCTTAACCGGACGGGCGTCAAAACTGCTTAAGACGGCTATTTTCGAAACAAACTTGCATGGAATTGTTTCGAAATGCGTTCTTATTCACAAATACCCTCAAATAGCGCTAAACTATTCAATCACTGATTGATTGTCTCCGCCATCTATGGAGTGAGGTTTTGTATGGCTAAAAAACGCAATGGGCGCCAGGATGCCATCAGAGATATCGTGCGCAACAAGGATGTTCGCACGCAGCGCGTGCTGGTGGATGAGCTCCGTGCCATGGGGTTCGATTGCACGCAGGCGACCGTTTCGCGCGACATTGCCGATATGGGGCTGCGCAAGCTTCCCGAGGGCATCTATGTCCTGGCCGAGGATCTGCACCTGCAGCGCATGGTCTCCGAGCTGGTAACGGGCGTTTTGCGCACCGATAACCTGGTTATGATCAAGGCCCAGCCCGGTACCGCTTCGGGCATTGCCGCCGCGGTCGATGCTGCCGAGCTGCCCGACGTGCTCGGTTCGCTCGCCGGTAACGACACCATCTTGGTTATCGCCCAGACGGCCGAGGATGGCGAGCGCCTGGAAGCCCTCATCAACAAGCTGAGCAACTCTCGTAAGTAGGCGAGGCGGCGCGTGATGATAGCGCCGTGCGAGCGCATATAGCGACTTTTACGGGGCGTCGACGATGGTCGGCGCCCTTTGTTATTGACGCATCGTGCTGAGGCGCGTGCGAGGTTTCGCGTTACAAAAAGGCGCCCGAGCAGCTTTCGATCTGCTCGGGCGCCTTTGTTTGGCTATGGCTGGCGCCTACTGACCCGTAGAGGGATCGGGCGTTGGGGTAGGTGTGGGCGTGGGCGTGGGGGAGCCGCCCTCGCCGCCTTCACCGCCGCTACCGTCGCCGCCCGTCGAGCCGCCGGTCGTGCCGGTGCCACCGGTGGTTTCGCCGCCCGTGGTCTCGGTCGTCGTCGTGGTCGTCGTCGTGGTCGTGGTGGTCTCTTCCTCGTCTTTGTCCTCGGTGTCGCTATCCGACTTCTTGGTGTTGTTGGTGCCGTAGAACTTCCAGACGTTGTTGTTCTTATACGTGGGGGCAGTACCCGTTGGGAACTCCTCGCGGTCGGTGCCGGCAAGGACGGTGTTCATGAACTTCTTAAAGACGGGCAGGTTGGTGCTGTCGCCCAGCAGATCTGTGCCGTACTTTTGGATGGGAATCTCACCTGCGGAGTAGCCGGTCCACAGGGCGCATGCCAGCTGCGGGGTATAGCCGCAGAACCACAGGTTGGTGGTGTTGTCGGTGGTACCCGTCTTGCCGGCATAGGGCTGGTTGACGCTCAGAGCGCCGGCAGCACCCGTGCCGCTACCCTGCATAACACCGGTCAGGACGTCGGTCACCGCTGCGGCCTCGCCGGTGGAGAGCACCTGCGAGGGGTTATCGGTGTGCTGGTACAGCACCGAGCCGGTACGCGAATCGATCTCGGTGATGGCGATCGGCTGGCGATAGTAGCCGCCGTTGGCGAACGTGGCGTAGGCGGCGGCCATCTCGAGCGGCGAGATGGAGCCGGTACCGAGCGTCATGACGGGAACGTCTTCGATATTGTCCTTAGAAGGATCGATGCCAAGCTTTTTGACGAGCGACATGATCTTATTATTGCCGATAGCCTCGGCAACCTGGATATAGCCAGTGTTGGAGGAGTATGCCGTCGCCTGCTTGAGCGTGATGGTGCCGTAGCTTTGGTTGGCGTAGTTTTGCACCTCGGTCGTGGTGCCCTTGGCCTTGAGCGGTGAGTTGCAGTTGAGGGTGACGTTGGGATTCATGCCGTTTTGGATGGCAGTGGCCAGCGTAAAGGCCTTAAACGTGGAGCCCACGGGGCGTTTGGCCGTGGCATGGTTCACGTGGTTCTCGTCGGCGTTGTAGTCGTAGCCGCCTACCATGCACTTGATGTATCCGGTCTTGGGGTCGACGACGACCATGCCCATGTCCAGGCCGTCGAGCGAAAGCGTGTCGAGCTGGGTGCGGACGGCGTCCTCAGCTACCTGCTGCATGGTCGGGTCGATGGTAGTCTTGACGGTCAGGCCGCCCTTAAAGAGCACGTCGGTGGAGAACTCTTGCTCCAGAAGCTTCTTAACGTAGGCCACAAAGTAGGGCTGAGAGTAGACGTCGACACCGCTGCCCGAAATCTCGGTCACGTTGAGCGTGATGGGCTCGGCCTGGGCGGCATCGTGCTCCTCCTGGGTGATATGGCCCAAGCGCAGCATGTTGTCGAGGACCTTGTTGCGGCGGGAGAGCGCTAAGTCGGGGTTGACCGTGGGGTCGTACTGCGACGGCGAGTTGGGAAGGCCGATGAGCAGCGCGGCCTCGCTCAGGGTGAGGTCGGCGGCGCTCTTGGACAGGTAGGTCTCGGCGGCGGCCTCGATGCCGTAGGCACCGTGGCCGTAATAGATGGTATTGAGGTACATCATGAGGATCTCGTCCTTGGAGTACATCTCCTCCATCTTGATGGCGATATAGGCCTCGCGCACCTTACGCTCGATGGTCGAATCGAACTGCTCCTCCTGCAGGATGGTGTTGCGTACCAGCTGCTGGGTGATGGTCGATGCGCCCTCGTGGCCACCGGAGACGGTTGCCACGGCAGCACGCGCGATACCCCACAGGTCGATACCGCCGTGCTCGTAGAAGCGCTCGTCCTCAACGTCGACGGTGCCCTGCAGCACGTACGGAGAGACCTGGTCCTTGGTGACGGACTTGCGGTTTTGCGTGTAGAAGCTCGCGATCTTGTTGCCGTTGCAATCGACGATCTCGGTGGGTTCACTCACCAGATAGGCGTTGGCGTCGGTATAGTCGGGCAGATCGGACAGCCAACGATTGACGTTGCCGATCATGCCGATGCCAAACGCTACGCCCGCGATGAGCAAAAAGCCCAAGAACGAGAGCAGAATCATGGGCAGGGCATGCGTCTTGGAACGACTGCGTCCCTGTCGTTGGCGAGGACCCATATATTGACCTCCAGGTATGTCGTGCCGGGCGGTTTGGTTGGCGCCGCCGAGGCAGGATGGACATAAGTTATTACACGATAAACCAAACCGGGGCGTGCAAGGCCTCGTGTATGCTGGGTAATGGCAATTTTCAGAGTGACTGCATACCTTGGTAAGGAGTTTGCCGATGGCGATTCGGACGACGGGGCCGAACGAACAATATGGGAAGAGGCCGGTGGCTGCTGGGACGGTGCTGCCCGAGCTGCTGGCGCCTGCGGGCGGGCTCGATCAGATGCTCGCTGCCATTGCGGCGGGCGCCGATGCCGTCTATGCGGGTCTGGGCGGTTTTAACGCTCGCGTGAGCGCACACGGTTTTACCGACGACGAGTTCGCCCGCGGCTGTGCCGTGGCGCATGCACATGGTGTGCGCGTGTACGTGACGCTTAACGTGTTCGTGTTTGATGACGAGCTGGCTGACGCGGTGGCGTTGGGAGCTCACGCGCTGGGGCTGGGCGCCGATGCCCTGATTGTTGCCGACGCCGGATTGGTATGCGCGCTGCGTGCGGCGATTCCCGGCGTCGAGATTCACCTGTCCACGCAGGCGGGCGTCCATAGCGAAGGCGCCGTGCGCCTAGCTGCCGACGAGCTGGGCGTCGAGCGTGTGACGACCGCGCGCGAGCTGACGGTCGACGAGATTGCCTCCTTGTGCGGTACAGGTGTGCCCATCGAGGTGTTCTGTCACGGTGCCATCTGCATTGGCTACTCGGGTGCTTGTGAGTTCTCCGCCCTGCGACGCGGGCGCTCGGCGATGCGCGGGGACTGCACGCAGCCGTGCCGCCTGGCGTATGACCTGGTGGACGAGGCGGGGGAGAGCGTCGTCGCCGTTGAGGGCGACCGACTGCTGTGCCCGCGTGATTACTTGGGTATCGAGCATCTGCCCGAACTCGTTGCCGCCGGGGTGGCGTCGCTCAAGATCGAGGGGCGCATGAAGAACCCCGACTACGTGTTCAACGTGGTGCGGGTGTGGCGTCGTGCGCTCGACATGCTGCGCGATGGCGCGTGGGATGTCGCTGCCGTGTCGGCGCTTGAGCGCGAGCTGGGCAGGTCATTCAACCGCGGGTTTACCGACGCGTATCTGCGGGGGAAATCGGGCACTGAGCTCATGAGCTTTGAGCGCGCGATTAACCAGGGCGCGCGCGTGGGCCACTTGGTGACCGTGGGCCACGAAGAGGTGGCGGTCGAGCTCGATGCCCCCGTTTCCGCGGGCGACACACTCGAGATCCGGTTCTATCCGGGTGCCGATGCGCGCCCCGACGTACCCAAGCGCTGGCCCCAGGTGCCCTGCCCGGTGGATGCAGCGGCGGGGGAGTGCGTTGTCGTGCACTGCAAGCGTAAGGTGGATGCGGGATGCGAGGTGTACCTGATTCGCAGCGCCGGCGTGTTGGAGCAGACGGCGACGGCGCTGGCGCGCATGCGGGCCGAGGCGGAGGCGGTCGCGCCCGTTGCGCGCGCCGTTGAGGTGCTGCCCTTTGAGGGTGCCATAGCTGTTGGCGACGTGCCGGAGGCGGCGGAGCAAGGGGCTTCCGCTCGCATGGTTTTTGCCTGGCAGCTGATGGACATCGACCCGTGTGACGAGCTCGATCTGTCCGATGCGACCGTGGTGCTCGACGAGGTCTGTCGCGCAGGCGATGTCTCGCGTGCCCGCTCGCTTATGCGGCGTGCCGGGCGCGTCGTCTGCCGTAATCTGGGGCAGGTGGCGATGGCGCGTGAGCTGGGCGTGGCGTTTGACGTTGCGGCACCGGTGTTTTGCGCGAACCGGGCTACGCTTGCCTGGCTACGCGGGCTCGGGGCGGGGCGGGTGTGCTTGTCGGCCGAGTTGCTCGGCAATGATGCGGAGCGTGTTGCCGAGCTTGCCGCTTGCCCCGGTGTCTTGGGGCCTGTCGACGCCGACCGTCCCGAGCTCATGGTGTGCGAGCACTGCTTGCTGACTGCCGAGGGCGCCTGCGCCACGGATGCGACGGGGCAGGTCCGTTGCCGTGACTGCTCGCGCCGTCAGCAGACGCGCTTTTTGGTCGAACGTGACGGCACGCGTTTGCCGGTCGTTATCGACGCGCGCGGCAGGACGAGGATTTTCCTGTCGTAGGTGTTCGGCCGCGCCGTTTTGGTTATTATTAGTGGGTTTATGAACTTCGAGCACCGCCGTATCCGGTGAGGGTGCTATAGCAAAAGGAGGATACCCAATGCTGTCTGTTGACGAGCAAATGCGTATCATCACCTCGGGCGCAGCGCAAATCGTCCCCGAGGCCGACCTTCGCAAGAAGCTTGAGAAGGGCGAGCCCCTCAACATCAAGCTCGGCGTCGATCCCACCAGCCCCGACCTGCACCTGGGCCATGCCGTGCCCCTGCGCAAGATGCGTCAGTTCCAGGACCTGGGCCACAACGTCACCCTGATCATCGGTAACGGCACCGCACTGATCGGCGATCCTTCGGGCAAGAACTCCACCCGCCCGCAGCTTTCGCAGGAGCAGATCGAGGCCAACGCCGAGACCTACGTGAGCCAGGCCATGAAGATCCTGGATCCCGAGAAGACCACCATCGTGCACAACGGCGACTGGATCCTGTCGATGGATCTGGCCGGCCTGCTGCAGGTGTGCTCCAAGTTCACCGTCGCCCGCATCCTCGAGCGCGATGACTTTACCAAGCGCTACCAGTCCCAGACGCCGATTGCCCTGCACGAGTTCCTGTACCCCGTGATGCAGGCCTTCGACTCCGTTCAGATCAAGGCCGACGTGGAGATGGGCGGCACCGACCAGCTCTTCAACCTGCTCGCTGGTCGCGAGCTCATGGAGAAGATGGGCATGGAGCCGCAGATCGCGCTTACCATGCCGCTGCTCGAGGGCACCGATGGCGTGCGCAAGATGTCCAAGTCCTACGGCAACTACATCGGCCTGACCGATGCTCCCAAGGATATGTTCGGCAAGACCATGTCCATCCCCGACGAGATGATCGGCAAGTACTATCGTCTGGCCAGCTCGCTCACCCCGGCCGAGGTCGACAAGATCGACGCCGCCCTGGCCGACGGTTCCGCCGACCCCTATGAGCTCAAGCGCGCGCTGGGCCGCGACCTGTGCGACACCTATCACGGCGCCGGTGCCGGTGACGAGGCTCAGGCCGAGTTCGACCGCGTGTTCAAGGAGGGCCAGCTTGCCGACTTCCCCGAGAAGCACGTTGATCTGACTGTTAACGACGAGGGCCAGATCTACCTCGCAGGCCTGCTTAAGGACCTGGGCCTTTCGGCGAGCGCCGGCCAGGCCCGTCGTGACATTGACGGCGGCGGCGTCAAGATCAACGGCAAGGCCGTGGCTCCCAAGAGCTACAACATCGATCCGAGCGTCCTCAAGCTGGGCGACACCCTCTCCGTAGGCAAGCGCAAGGGCTTTAAATTGGTCTAGCAAGTAGGTCAACCTAACATGTGCAATAGGGCCGCAGCCGGAACGATTCCGGCTGCGGCCCTTTGAGTTGCGGTGAAATAGTTCCTAAAAATGCCATACGGCGCCCAGGCAGGAACTATTCCACCGCAACTTTTCTTTCGCACCCAAGGGATCATTTGGCGGTGCCGTTAAGCGGATGGGGTGTTAGCGGGACCTCCTTTTGGGCATACAATTGCTATTGGCTTGCTGCGGTGAAGGCTCGTCCGCTCCGCAG
>CALGKS010000216.1 GCA_937930475.1 uncultured Collinsella sp.
CGCTGCATCGACCGCAGCCTGCAGGTTGGCGACCTTCTGCGCCGCCGACACCGTACCCGCACCGGCACTAGCCGCAGCGGCGCCCGTCAACGGAGACAGCACGGCTGCCGGCTTGCCCGCAGCGTCGGCACCGCTCGCGCCCTTCGCCACCGCAGTCATCGGCGACAGCAGAGAGCCGCCCGTCATGGCGATCGTCGCCGCGGCAACCGTCGCCACGCGCCCGGCAGCCCTAACCTTGCTCGAAGCGACACCGTTCATGTTCTTGTTCATGTTCTTGCTCATTGCCGATTCCTTCCCACGATGAGCTGTTGTTTGACACACATAGTCGATCCAACGTGCCCCGCTAAAAAGAGGTGATAACGGGGTAATAAAATCGGAGGTTCTAGATCGCGAGTCGGCTGAATTAGCGGATGCCGAATTCATACTCCCACTCGTGCTCAATCTCGTTCAGATACTCGCGATCTTCGGCGCTAGGCTCCAAATCGCTCTGATTGTACAGGTAGTTCTTGGTTTTAGAACTGCCATAGTATTCGTACATCGCCTGAAGGTTGATCTGCTCGCTATTGTCGTTGTAAAGGGATGAAATACAGGTAGTCATTGCTCAAGTCCCTCCAAGATAAACTCTAATGCGTATGCTTGGTCTCTTTTCGAGACCCCATCTGATGTGCTATGACTGCAGTATATGCACTCCTACTATAGGATGCAAGAACAATTATAGATTTCTAGTACATATAACTCGACTACACTCTTATGAGCATTCATCGCCATCCCCCACCGCGCCCTCACGCGCAGTGCACTCGTTGAGATACTTAACCGGAATCGGCCACACGGACGGAGCCTTATAGCGCGAAAGGCCTATGTTGGCCAGCTGAACCAACAGCTCGGACAAATCATCACCGTCGAGCATCTCGATCGAACGCACGTGAATCGCAGTCGCCATATCCTCCTGGGTGCCGTTGTTGACGCCCACAAAATAGCAAGTCTTGCCCGCGCGCTCGAACGTTCCAATGCCGTAATAAGGCGAGTTGTAGCTCTCGAAAAACTTCTTCTTACGCCCCGCCTTGCCTGCGAGTTGATGCTCGCCCACCAGGACCATAAAGTTGTTGGAAAACGTCGTCAGCCCCGTATCCCGCACACGCGCAAGCATAGACCGCCCACCCGACCGCACGTCAAAGACATAGGCGCCCTTATCGAGTTTGCCGTCCGCGGTCAGCAGATCGAGCTCCATCTCGTCCTCGGGACCATCCTCTGCCGAATGTGAGGCATAGCGCATGCCCCCATTCGCGCCAATCGCCAACGTCGCGATGCGCGAGTCAAGCTCAATCTTGTCCTTCTCCTTATGTGGCACATCGACCAAGCCGCACACCGTCACCGACTCAATACCCAAAGCGTCAAGGTCAAACGCCGTCACTCGCCCATCAACGACATCCTGTTTTACCAGCAGCTCTTTGAGCATGGCACCCAGGATCGCCTCTTGCGCGTTGCGATCCTTTTGCTTTGGCGCAGCCTTAAACAACGGCTCGCCCACATCCGGCGGCACATGCTGTTCCACCACGCCGGCGTGCAAGGCATAGCCATCGTCCTCGGCAACTTCATTGGGCACAACGACAATGTTCAGCGCCTGCGAACCCACGGTCCTTCCGCCATACGATGCATAAACACCCCACGAGGAATCGTGGAGCCGATCGACCAATTGGCGTGCCACACCAGCAAGCCCATCGCGCGCGGCTGACGCCACGATACGCCGCCCCACCATACGCTCTGCCACCACGCGAGCATACTCATCGCCCTTGAGCACCTCGTAGAAACTCTTACGCGGATATTCCGCAAGCGTCACCCGGGCAAAGTCACTGTACCGACGCTCAAGAATCTGCAGCTCTCGGTACAAAATGCCCTTCTTGGTATAGGCGACCTTGTCCGCCTGGGCCGAAAACGTCAGATCGCGACGCTTAGACGGCTTGTCGCCCTTGGCACGGCGCAGGATGTACTCGTCTTTTTGTTCGTGGGCGAGCACCATCGTCGCCACAGGCGATAACCTGTAGCCCACCTGGCTCTTAATCTTCTCGATCTCTTTCTCATCACCTTGCGCCCTGCCAATAAGCACACGGCGCTTGGTGAACGTCCGAATCTTAAGATCGAAAGTGCAATCCTCATCGATAACAATCTCGACCGTTTCAATCTTGGCAGGCCCCCTACCGTCACTTTCGACGGCGTCGCGGCGGGCGCCCTTGGCGCTAATGACATACAAGTGCCCCGTATCATTGGGAACCTCGTCCTCAATCCCCTCAAACTGAGAGCAGGAGTTGAACAGCAAACGGAGCGCTACGTAATCGTCCAACTCGCTCCAATGAGTTTTAATCGGAACCACCTGCTCCTGATAAAGCGAGGCATTAAGATCGCCCGTCTGCACGCCCGCTTTGACCATCAGAAAGACGCGATTATCGGCAAGCTGAGTGAGCGCGACGACCTTGCCCGTCTGGCACACATCGGCCATAAAGTTCGCCACGGCATGCTTACCGGCATCGCCTACGTTGCACCAAAAGACCGAGTAGCGCTCCTCGGCAGCAGCGGCATCGAGCTGCAACACGAGCTCTGATACGGCGATGTCTCCCAGACCGCACGGCTGGTTATGCTTCGATTGCACGACGAACCGCCTCCATCATCTCCACATTGATTGCACCGTCAGCGGCCATATAAGGAACGGAGAACACAGTCCCTTCGGCGTCGAGTGCCTTGGGCACGCACTCAAGCGCTGCCTCATCAGCCAAAACGTTGACGATCAGCAGGCGTTTCGCCCCAACCTTTTGAGCCTTCGCCCTAAAGCGCTCGGCATCCGACGCCTCGCGACCGTCTCGAACATAAGCGATATACGCACCGATGCGATAGTGCTTAAAGTCGATCCACACCCCGGTCTTGTTGCCGGCGGCATCGAGCACCTCAAAGTCGCCGCCCGTCTCGGCATGGGCAGCATCGCCACGCGTAAGCGAATAACGGCCGTCGTAATATGCCTCAAAGATTGCCCTTCCGGCAGATTCTCCCAGCTCACCCAGGTAGACCGCTTGGAACATATAGGGCGTCATGTGTGCCGTTGCCGCCGGTTGCAGCGTCGAAGGCACCCCGTCACGAGACCAGCGCTCGCGCACCTCATGAATTGACAGCAGCTCGGGCACACGCGCCGCAGCCTGACTCACCTGATGAACCTTTGCGCCCTTATAGCCCGCGCTGCAGCGGCAATAGTCCTCCAGACGAGCGGCAATTTGCTCGACGGGCTCACCATCGTAGTTGGGGAATTTAAAACGTGGCACCTTGCATGCCCCGCCTTGCGCATACGCATAGCCGCTCGCAATATGCGGCATGTGCAGCGCGGTGCTCCGGCGTTCCGGGTATTGCACAAGGTCTTCCCACGGCAGGCAAAAATGATGCAGGTAAAAGTCGCGCTCGCTATCGAAGGCAGCAAGATCTTCGTCCCCGGCGTTTAGCGAGGTAACTTTCCACGCCAGCTTTTCGTGCTTTTGCTTGGCAAGGTTGTTCCTAAAGGCGGCAAGGTTCTGCTGCTTAACGGCAGCGTGTTCCTTGTTGTCCGTCATATGGTTGTTGGCAGCGGCGCAGGCACCAACCACCTGCTCAAGCTCGTAGCCCATCGGCAAATCATGCAAGAACGAAAAGTTGCAATCGTTCGCAATCTCGCGGTCGAGCATCACCTGCACGCAAGGCATCTTTACACTCGTGCGCATCAGGCGGCCCACAGCCTGTGCCACAATGCGAGCGCCTTCGACCTGATAAGAGAGGGTGTCGCGCACCGGCAGGCTCTTATTAACGCCAGATAGAAGCATCCGTACGTTCCGGCGCTTTTGAGTAAACGGAACCTCGCCGCGCGCTACCAGTTCCTCCTGCTCCACCACGCCAAGTAGCGCCTGCTGGACAAACTTATTTGAGTTGATCTCCACTCCCCAGGTCAAACGACTTGTGGGCGACTCGATATATAAGAAATCAAGATCCATCTTGGGGCGACGGTCGACATTTTCAAAGCCGCAATCGACCTGACGAACCATGTCGCACAGATTCTCCGGCACCTTGTATTTGAGATTCTTGGAAAAGCCACCTGCCGAAAGATTGATAAACATCAGGGTCGGCTGGCCCAGCTCGAGACGTTTTTGAGCGCCACGCCAACCTGCATCCCATTCCGCAGCGTTAAAGCACGGCACCATGTCCTTGGCGGCCTCAAGCGATTTCTCGTACGACATCTCGGGGCGCTTGACGTTTCTAATCACCAGCTCCGCGACAATCTCGCGCGCAAGATCCAGCGCCAGACTATTGAATTCGCCATGGTTTCCCATGTGGCGCGTGGTAAAAACGGCTCCCGCCTGTTGCTCGTTACGCGCCACACCACGGGCCCAAGTACTCACGGCAACAAGCGTCTTGCTCAGGCGCTTCAGCTCAAACTCGATGCTCTTGGCGTCGCTCACGCCTACCCTGTCGGCAATCTTTAAGCGCAGGCGCACCGCAAGTCCCTCACTCACGCCAATCCCGTCAAAGAACCGCATCGCGCGCTCGTACACCTCGTCGGGCGACACGATGATGCCGCCAAAGGCGCCGCCTGCCAGCGCGACCATGCCGGTAATTTCCTTGGACTCATCCACCCAGGCAATATCGACGTCGTACTCCTTCGCAGCCTGTTTGTTAAACAGCTTAGTCTGTCGCACGATTTCCTGGTTGAGCTCGCCAATCCAAGCGTCCTTGCGAACCACGCCATGAACCTCGTCAAGGTAATCGAGGTTGAAGTTTTTGACGGTCGGCGCACTCCATGTTGCGCTCATGCACACGCAAGGCGCTTTGGCGGCAATGGAGGCAAGGTAGGCCTCGGGCATGCGCTCAATGCCATGGCTGGTTAGGTACGTGGTAAACATGTGCTCGATGGTGGTTTCCATCACTAAGTAGTCAACGCCACGCGCATACATCGAGTCATCGGCGGCATCGATCTCGTCGTTCTTGCGATCTTTAAAGAACAGCGCCAGCATCAACGCATCCCAAAAATACTTCTCGCTGGTCTGGTTGTTCCTAATGCCCAGGGCATCGATGATGTTCTTGCGCGAAAGGTCGTCCTTGTACGAAAGACCTCCGTAGTACAGGCTGTCCATAAGTGTGGCGCAGCGGGCGAGATGACCCACCACCATCCTGACCAGACCGCGTGCACGACGCATCGCCTTGCTGACGGTTTGCTGCCCACTCCCTCCGCGAGTGATAATCATATTGCGAGTACCGCCCTCATTGAGTTTGAAGCGCAACGGATTCGCCGAGTTGTCGCCCACCGAAATATCGTCACTACCAAACAGATGTCGACCGGAGAGTTGCTCTTCTTTCGCCTCGTCAGACAGCGCAAAAGGCGGACGCAGTTTCATTTCCTTAATACAAGAGGCGAGTGCCTTTTGAATTTTCTTGGCATCCTTGGCGATTTCTTCGGCATCTTCCTCTACGCTCGCCCGCGAAACCCTGTTCCTCTCGGCGTTTGACCCTTTGTGATCGCCCGACGTGGAAGCGTGCGTATAGACCGCCATCCATTGATCTCGATTCCCCAGTAGCAGGGGGTCCACCACACCGCCGTTAAAATGACGATCGAGGATACGCAATACTTCGTCCGGTTGAAACGTCACGGGATCGTCTGTCAGCGTCGACAGTATGTCGGCCTTCATGTGGTCGATTTCATCAAAGATAAACAGGCCCTTCTCGGCAGCCATTGCGTTAAAGAGCACAACGCCTGCACCGGTCACTGTATCGATCCTATTGATGAGCTTTTGCGGCGTCAGGGCAATCACATGCGGCATGCTCTCGTCATTGAGCAGGGCAGACGGCCAAATCTGGGGGATTACCTCCATGCCGCGCGTGATGTTTTTGAGCTCGTGGCTCACAGCCCAACGCAAGCTCGCATCCGCCGACGATAGCTTGTCGCGAAGGGCGGGGGTCAAACGGTCTGCAACACCTCCCAGACGATTTCGAGTGTCAAGGATGCCCAAAAGGTCATCGGCGATCTCCATCGCGTTGCCCCACGCTCGCTTAATGATGCGATGAGAGCTCTCGTCGTCCGCCTCGATGGGACACGGAATGTCGCGCACGCCCACGGCGCCCTTACCGCGCGTAGTCTCAATCCAATGCAGGATGTTATCGCCCGCACGCGGAAGATCGAACACCATGCGCTGCGCGGCATCGCCATCCATGCCCTGGTCAACCAGCAGTTCGCGCACGTTTGCAACGTAGTTATCGCGGTTGTCCTTGCCTGGAACCACAAACACCAAGGTGCGGCGACCGGGGCATTTATTAAAACAGCCCGACTCATCCCAGCCGCCGGCAATCAGGTCTGCCGTGACCTGCTCAGCCGTGTAGTTTTTACCCGAGCCCGTCGTGGCGCCCAAAAAGTACAGGCCGTTGTTGTCCTGGCCCTTGGGGACAAACAGCGCACGCTCAAAAAACTCGCGCATCGTCTTTTGGCGCGCAAGATAGGGAGCAAGCTCCTTGTCGTCCGCAGACGACGGGTTCGATTGACAGTTCAGTTCCCATGTAACCATGGTCAAACCTCCGATTTAGTTGTTACACGTGTTTGATACCATCCCGTGCGGACAAAAACTCGCGCAGGGCGGTCAAGGCGGCGGCGTCCATGCCGCTTGAGAGAAGAAAGAAAGGAAAGAGGAGCAGTCCGCGATTACTCGCACGAAGCGAGCAGGTTCTTAAGATCGCACTCCAACGCCTCGCGCTCTTTAGCATCGATCACTGCAAGGGCAGCACGCATCAGGGATGCATCGGCGGCAGACTCCTGAACCTGGTCGGGGCGCTTGCTAAAGCTTTTCCCGGCAACCTGCCGATCGGTCACGCCGTTCAGCGCAGTGGCTAAAGAGTGTCATCGGACTTTGCACTGGCCTTGGCCGCATCTTCGCCCGCGATCAGGTCTTCAACCGTTGTATACGCATTGAACGTAGCATCCTCGATCTTTTCCAAAACATCAGGGTCGCAAGTGCCCCAAGCTTCTTCGAGGACTCGAGCCAAGCCCCAAGCAGCGCTGAGCAGGACGCCAACGTCCTTTAGATCTAAATGATCGACCGAAAAGGGACAGTCATCGCGCTCCAGTAGATAGGTGTCAACAGCGCCAATTGCCTCAACCACGTACTTCTCAAGATCGGGATGGGGATGGCAGGCGCAGAGTGCCTTGTACGGATCGGTTGGCTCGATCCAATACAGCATCGTCGCACTCTCGCATTCTTCAAGTGGAAGCCGCTCAACCGCCTTCTCCCATCTTTCATACCAATAATCGACATCGCTGTCCGTCAGCGACCTGCAAAGATCAATCGCCGCAGAAACAGTCGCACATGAATATCTATAACTGGCGTCTTTCCTAAAATCATCATTGAGCTCGTCGTCGCCAGACAGCCTCACCTCCATGATCAGGAACGGGCCGTCATCATCTGTAATGCTCATGGGATAGTTGTCACATTCGTAGTACGGATACATTTTGTCTCCAATCAACCGTTCGGACACATTAACAAGCGATATCGAAACCGCGCTCACGCGGAGGGTTGTCGCCATCGATCCATTCGAGCCCATCGTACTCATCGATTCCGACATCGGGTACTGACGACCATCTGAACTCAAAACCAAGCTGGTCAAGCTCATCGGCTCGCTCACGGATCACTCCGTAAGCATCCAACGCATTCTCGAAATCCTCCGAAGACGCGTAGCCGCGCTCGCACTGCTTGCGCATCTGGTGCAAACGACCCATGGCGGCAGCGATGATCTCGCGAAGATCGATAACCTCGCGCTCACATACATCGATGTTTCCTTTGTTGAGCTTGATGCAATCGGGCATAACGGCCTCCCTGGTTTTAAGCCTTTTCGCTTGATTCCATTGAACAGCCGCGAACAGCCGCGTAATATGACTTTTATAGCGTTTTAAATTTTGGCTGTTTGGAGCATTGATGCTTGATTCCGAAAAAGAATCGTTTAGCTGGGGTTTTGAGGCTGGCTTTCTTCGCTCTCCCGTCAATCCCCGCATGCTTCTTCTTAACAGAACGCCAGAGATTGATTGCGCCGATAACGGAAACGCAACCGGCAATGCAAGCGCATGGAATCTCGTCTCCATAGCCAACAACCTATTACGCGTCGACTTAAGCTCACTTTTCAACGAGATTGGGGGCCACTTTCGTGAGCGAGCAAAGCTGCGCTTCTACATCGATTTGCAGAACGCCATTCGGCAGCCCCCTGCTCCCCACAATGCGCAACACGCTTCGATGGGCTACGCAGCCGAGCCAGACCATGACGACCGGCTCAATCCAGACGATTCCGACCAAGAGTCCGCACAAGCAGAATTGAACGAAGCCGAAATCGAAGCCAACCTTCAAAAACAAAAGGAACGCGACCTCGATTTCTTTGCTCCGATATTCGATAAAGCCATTACGCGCCATGCGCACGGAGAGATTTCCGGCAGGGCCAGGTATCTCCTTGAAAATGTCTGCAGACAGTGCGTCATGAACATCACGGCGATTCCCGACTATCGCTATTACGCCTGCTGGATGACCAACAACGCTATTGAGTGTAACGAAATCAACCGCCTGTACCGCGCAGTGATCACAACATCGGGCCAACTCAACAGACAAGAAATGGCGTCCCTCTTCAGCTCCTATCTGCGGCTCGAGTCGAACGACATGGACATTACAACTACCAACGGCGAGACCGAGCTAACAGAACCGGTGCCGTATAACCGCGACAATCCAAGAGACAAATATCCAAAGGTCAACTCGCAGATAGAAACAGCTTGCGTTTGCACCAATACCGATCTCTTTCGAGCGCTTCTCATTGTTATTTATCAGGAATGTCTGGAGCTTGCCCCACTGCTTAAAAACACCGAGGCACCTAGCCTGCTCGCGCAAAACGAAGAGTTTTTCCCAGCCGCCATCAAAACAAGCGACCCGCGACAATTTCGATTATTCGATAATCAGCTGCCGGCAATCATCCGCTTTGGCGACGCTTTTGCATACGCAGCCAAAAAGCACTTGCCCGGAAACGAAACGGCTCAAAAGCTCGAAGAACATTTGAACGATATAAAACGCATGAATAGCGCCCCCTTTATGCAGGCGTTTCGCAAGAACTATCTCGAGGCTATGCGCGAGAACCAAATCTATGCAAATGAACACTTCCATACGTATGCAGAGCTTAGCGACCAGGAAAACCTCGATAGGCTCGTAAGGCTTCAAGCTGTTATTGCAAAGGCAGGAGAGCTTTACTTCACCGAAGATGAATGGTCCTTTGCAAGCCTTTTTGCCCGCATCCTCCACGAGCTGCTGCTGTGCGGCATTATGCCGATAACATGCCAAACCTGCGGTTCGATCTTTTTTCCGACCGGTCCTAACAGCAAGTACTGCGATCGATATAACGCGGCAACCAAGCTCTATTGCAACCCGCGACACAACGCCAAAAAACATCTTGGTCGCAAATCGCCCCGCGATGTCGCGCTCAATATACAGAGAAAAGCCGACACGGCATACAAAAAGGGTTTAACGGATTGTGCCCACTATTTTGACAGCCTTGGCAATTTTGTTCTCGATGGGCTTGGCCCAACATACCAAGCAAGTGACCTAATTTCCGACGAGCTCTATGCGGCATGGCTGTCTATCGTCAACCAGCCCAATTGCAGGACAGAAATCAAGCGGCCAGATAGGAACGGTTTTCCATACCCCGTACTGTGGTACGGATTCATCCTCAACGGCATACAGTATGTACAAGTCGAGTTTCCCGAAGCCGAGTACCCGGCGCTTTTTAAACGCTTGAGCCAGCTCGCCGAAAGCCCGCAATCAAAGTGCACGCTGGAGCACAAGGGACCCGGCGAGCACCCATACAGCTCATGGCTTATCAAGTTATACGAGTTGCTGGAGATCATTGCGCAAATTAATAGCGCCGACCAGATGGCAAAGCCCATTCCATTGCTTGGAATAGATAGGGACGATTGCGTCTTAACCGACCCGACCGCCCAAAGCACACGGAGCGCGCCCGACGCCTGCGTCTACAGCACCGGCACGATAGATGGCCTTAGCTTTACCGTGTATACGAAGGGATATGACCCGGAAAAGCTGTGCTGAGCTTGATGTAGCGACTTCGGGCGGAGCCGCCGGCCACGGAGCGGCACCGGGGCGCGGACACCGCATTATCGGCGCCGAACACGCCCACGCCCACGTGCTTTCCCACGTGCAGCCCGGAACCCATAGCACCAGATGCGCCGTTGTCGCCCGCCGCATCGCCGAAGCCGTCGGCAGAAACGCCGACGCCCACAGCGGCGGAATCGCCGCTCGCACCCACCTGCAGCGCCTGCGCCTGCGCACAGCCCCTTTGGCCCTGCGCGCCTTCGCCCTGGAGCTTGCTTTCCTGCACTTCGCCATTGCTCTCACCGTCCATGAAATACCCGCCTTTCAACCTCGGGCAGGCAAAGAAAAAGCCTGCACCCAATCAGCGGGTACAGGCTAACGGCGTGTCACAAACATATTCTGCAGTTAGTGGAGTGTTACTGAGTGGTGTATAAACGGCTCATTCGTTTACGAAAAATGCAGTTAGTGAGAAAATCGCGAGAACTAGGTACTAAATATAGAGACATCGCATTCTGTGAGAAAGGTGCCATGATGTCAAAAGAGGATCTCCGTACGTATCACCGACGTGAGACGACTCGCGAAAGTGGGTATCACACGTGCGAGATTACGACTGGAGCCGAGGCTGAAGTCCACTATTCAGAAGTCCTGCATATAGACCAGACAAAGACTTCTCTACGGTTTAGAAAAGACAAGATTGAGCTAGTTCCGATTTTTGGCGGGAAATATAGCATAGTGGCTTTCGGCGGCTACATTAAATCTGAAGTCGCTGCCAATGTAAAGTTGTCGTTAAGCTGCTGTATCGATGGTGAATACGTCACAGAAAAGTGTGTAGATTTTTTCCTTCCGCAGGATGAGTGGAAAGGTATTGGCGTACATAGTGAAATACCCAATGGTGCCGCCGACGCACTTGCTTTTGCATCTGTGGAGGTTGACTATTGCATGCAAGAAGGCCCAAGCGAGCGGCAGAATGGCGCAACGCTAGAGTTCCTATCCTTTGAATTTGGATGCATTGAGAAGGATGAGTTTTACGAGGAAACATTCGAAGCAGACTTCTTCAAGAAGACTCTGATGAACGTGCCCCTGCTATATTATTTCGATACAAAGCAAAGCATAACGAAGTATCTTCAAGGGAGTTGGGGGATCACCAGAGGGAACCCCACAATTTTCAAGAGCTGCAACAGATGTGGTCGATTCTTGCCAGTCTCAATATATAAGCCGGAAAACGCGCTTGGCTTTTCCCGACATTGCGTGAAGAACCACCCTTGTACTCATACTTCCTTCTGTGCCTCGAAAATACTAGAAGCAGAAGAAGGTTCTCTTGCCGCAATCAAGAGCAAACGTGGGCTTGTGAAACTCGATATGTATTATGGGGCAGAGCCGCGTATCACGTATGAATATGGCTTTCAACTCGAATGCCGGGCATGCAAAAAGTTTTTCGTCAATGCACCTCTTAACCCCCAAAGAAGCCCTCAGCAGTTTAAGGAAGACGGCCTGAGAAGAAGGGCTTTGGAGGTTCTCGTCAATCATTTGTTGAGACACAATCTTGTGCATTTTGAATACGAGAAACGCACGAAAAAGGAATTTTCCGAACATATCAGGAAGAAATTCAACTGCAAGTGTTTTAAGTGCGGGAAAGAAGTGGATGCTCATTTTGACCTGGACCATACGATGCCGTTGGCATACTTGTACAGGCTTGATGAATCCGCCACATGCCTATGCTCGAATTGCAACTCAAGCAAGCGGGACAAGTTTCCCGCTGACTTTTATACTGAAGACGAGCTCCAGTCCTTGTCGGAAATAACAGGCCTGCCAATGGAACTCCTGCATAAGAGGGAAGTAAACCCAATTGCGCTGAGCAGGTTAATTGATGAGGTTGTTTGGTACTTCGATGAGTTCCTTGCAAAGAAGGACTATCAGAAGGAGAGGGATGGAATAAAAACGGCAGACAAGATAAACGATTCTCTGACAAGGATACTGCCCAGTGGGGTCATTCTTGTCGAAGAATACAAGAAGGTTACTGGGGAGTATCCCAAAACAGTATCAGACAAGTTTTTCAAGAAATAGGAACTGATGCGCAATCGTCCCGCCCTTGTCTGAAACCCCATGCTTCTCGATATTCTCTACCGATTCGCTTGAGAGAAACACGGTGTTGAACCAAGGGCGGGAGTACTTTTGCAGTTCTTCAGCCATGTCAATCTTTTCCGTTTTGCCGAGATGGAGAATCACTTTTCCGGACTCCTTGAGCACCGTTGAGCACATCTCGAAGAAGCCTTTATAGATTGAGAAATCGGCGTTCTGTCTTGCATCGAGGAATTTACTATCTGCCTGTTTGAAATCGTCCTCGCCCCAGCCGCACAGCCAAAGCCTCATCCAGTTGTTCATGTAAAAACGTATTGACCCGGCAAAAGGAGGCGAGCAAATAATCGAATCAACCTTGTCGATTTTAGACGGAATTGCACCGTAGTCACCAAAAAGAGTACCACCAGGCCGATAAGTATCAAAAGCCCCTTTCTTATAGGAAAGTTCGATTTTGTTCCCAATGTGTTCGGCAACATTTTTATAAATGAAGTCCCCTTTAGGAGCATATGGAGTGAGAGGATGTGACGTTCGCGAAAGGGCGTATGGACGGTTGCCATGAAGCACGTGAAGGAAGGAGGAAAACACCATTGCGTCAGCGGCGTCTATTTCCGTTAGGCGCCCAGAATAGTATTGTCTGGCAACCAGGATTTCCCGGAAGGTATCTGGGTGAAAGTAGTCTTCAAGCTTTTTATTGAAACCGAATTGCGCGTTGGCTTCGACAAGAGAGTCCGTATCGCTATTCATTACGTTATCGGAAATATATCGCGCAAGATCATTGAGGCGCAATTCAACGGATTCTTTATCGGGTCGCTTGAGCTTAGCAGTGCTGACCACATATGCCATTTCGCTGAGGTCATTGCCGATGCCAATTCGACCCTGGAGGCACGCCTCAAAGGGAATCGTGCCGACGCCGCAAAGCGGATCGAGAACAACGTCGCCCGGCTCAGTAAATTCGCTGACGAGGAAATGAGCGATAGCTGGCTTCAGTTTTCCCTGATATGAACAAAGAGAATGCCAAGGGTGGCCCCAGTTCCTTCCAGAATAGGGCATTTTACGATAGGGCAGATCACCCATGAAAGATGAAGCAGACTCAAGATAGGTAGCCATTTACTTCTCCAGCCTATATTTCAAAACCCGCTGAGAGAGGATCATGCCGTTCTTCGATCGTCTCTCGCGTAAAACATCCTCATCGTACTTCTCGAAACCAAGATCACCACAAAGATCGTCGAGCACGCTGTGCGTGGGAATATGAACACCCGCAAACTGTGAGTCGCCAATGTCCATGATGAAGTGGCCGCCCGGACGAAGAACGCGGCGAAGCTTTGCAAGAACGTCTCGCATATCTACGAAATAACCCGCAATCATCTTCTGAATGCGATCGTCATAAGATACTTTGTTCAATTCTTCGATCATCGGCGCTATGGATGAAATGATTTCATTAATCGGCTTCCGTTTCGAGACATTATTGATTCCAGCAATGATCCCGGCCGAATGAAGGTCGGCGAGCTCCCTTTCCTGCGTTATACATCCTGAAAGCTTCAGTTCCAACTTTGTATTGCGGATATAGTTCGTCCCATTAAGATAAGGGGGAGAAGTGACGATGCAGTCGACCAGAGACTCGCCTTCAATATCTCGCGAGTCGGCAGCAAGAAGATTGAAGTTAACAGCTTCTCGTTGCCTCGTTACTTCAAGATCCTCGATGGCTTCGCGAACTTTTTCTACAAAATTCGCGAAGATGTTAAAGTCACCTGATTTTTTCTCAGTTGGCTTAGCTTTTCGCAAATCACCACGTCGAATCATTTCCGAACATCTCACAACCTCGGAGCACAAAAGCACAGTGAGAATGGTGCGGAGATTGTCGTTTTCCGTACGGTTTATAGAATCTTGAAGCCGTTGGAGGTTTGTTAGGACATCCGGTTGAAAGAAGCGACCGAAACCGCCCCAATATGTGTCGACAGAAAGATTGGACGTCGAGTAATCATCTGCAATCCTGGCAAGTTCTGATTCGAGCATAGTTGCGGGGTCGCCGTTGGACCGCAAATTGAGCACACATTCAGTTTTCGAAGCGATAACCTTTCGCATAAAAGGATTCGTCTCGCTGTAGAACCCATCGATGGCCATGCTTTGCGCAGCGAGGATAGTGGTACCAGAGCCGGCAAAAGGATCGTATACGGACCGAACAGTGCCCGGAATCTGGCTGATCTCATTTTGAATGAAGGCGGACGAATAGCCTTCAAGGTATGAATACCAACGGTGAATCGGTTCAATCTTATTAGGAACAAAAGTTCCTATCTGTGCTTTACTGACCATGCCACCCTTTCTCGACGAGACAAGTATTGAATTATACCGAGCCCGCCCAGCTTTTAATGAGAATGCCTTGAGAATGCCACGATCTCACGCGCTTCTATATCGTCTCCGCTTCTTGCAGAAATGAGAGTGCCGTCGCTTGGCCTTAAGCAGGAGGATTTCTCACCACGGCCCCGTTGTCCGCGAAACTGTCAGTTAGCAAGCTGGACCCGTACCGCCCCCTTATTCGGCCCTGGCTGAATGATGATTCGCGACACTGGCACAAGCAGCGCCATACCGGCCGCAGGATCTGGCAGCGCCTCAGGGGTGAGCACGGGCTGGACGTCAGCGAGTCTTCAGTGAACCGCTTCCTGGCCAAGATGCATGGCGAGCGCAGGCTGACTTCGGAGAATCCGATGTCTACCTTTCCGGCGTCAGGACGCGCATGAAGTTCTTCATCCTGACGTTCCCGTACTCCGACGTCGGCTTCGCGCAGATGATGCCCGGCGAGAACGCGGAGTGCATCTGCCGGGCGCTGAAGCAGATATTCGAGCACACCGGGGGCGTTCCTACCCGCATCGTCTTCGACCCCCGCTACCTGCGCCACGTTGCGGCAAAGATAATGGGAAGCCCGGCAAGGCACACCACCAAGGCGACGGCCCCGATTGCAAGCACGATGGCCACGCTCGCGACGACGTAGGCCACGGCGATGAAGACCAGGGCCAACATGCATGCAAGCAGCTCGGCCACGTAGCACAAGACCAGGTTCGAGCTCGCGCGCTTCAGCAGAACGTCGGCGAGGCGGACAAGCTCAATAGCAAAACCGCTGCCAAAATTGCGTCCGGGACCCTTGGCAAAAAACCACTTGAACAGGCACATCAGGGCGCAGCCCAGCATCATCATGATAGAAATGACCCATGCAGAGTGCCCCGTCTCGACAAGACTCTGGTCGCCCATCGCTCTGCCGTTGACGAGCCTGGTCGTTCCATAACCCATGACCAGCATCGACATCAGCAGGCAGGCGCTCACCGCGGCGAGCAAGCGCGACACGCGCCTGCTGAACACCGGGCCCTCGCAGCTGAGCCCAAACCCCTCGCGAACGCGCCAAACGGCATGGTAGGCAGGGTACGCCGCGATGAGCGCGGCCACGAGCAGCGACATCCAATCGGACCCAGGCGCCGCCGACGCGCACTCCGTGATCGCAGAAACGGAGTAGGTGGTGTGAGACGACTCGTTCAGAAAAAACGCGAACTCGCCCTTCCAGATGCAGAACGGAGTGGCGACAGAGGCGATGCCGACAACGGCAATCGCAGCGATGGCAATGAGCAGTGCGCCCTGCACGAGCTTGACGACCTCGCCCTTGTTGGTGCGGGGTGCAGCCTCAACGGCGCTGGACGGAATTTGGATAGAGGTGTTCATGGTCTTCCTTTACTCCTTAAAGTACAGATGCTATTTGCGTTATCGTTCTATCAATTCGTCCTGACAGATTTTCATCGGACCGCCAGCAACCATTCACAAGGACATCCCGTTTAGCAACTCCCCGCGCTCCTCATACCCGCGCTCGAGCTTCTTCCCAAGCTCTGCAGCGCAGCGCTTCGTTTCCTCGGCAAACAAGTCATCGATGGCCCTGTCGATCCGCGTGCAAGTCTGCCGATGTTCGTCCTTCCAGGGCAGGTTGAGCCCCAAACTCGCATCCCAATAGCCGCCGAACTTGGCGTCGATCACTTCCTCGGGATACAGCACGTCGCGGCGAATGCCCTCAGCTACATCGTCCTCGTCCATATCGCAGGCCGCATCGCCCTGCTCGAGGAACTTGCGCATCTCCTTTTGCGCCCGGATGTTGTTCAGCATGCGAACGCACACCACAGCCATAAAGCGATAGCGTTCGCACAGGTCCCACTCGCCGCCGAGCCATACGCGAAAGCCCAGCATTTCGCTCGCGGACTCATCATCCATCAGGATCAATTCCCACGGAAGCACATTGGCGAG
>CALGKS010000217.1 GCA_937930475.1 uncultured Collinsella sp.
CCATACCCTTCACGAACTGCTTGCGCTTGAGCGTATCGACCTGCGTGATGCGGGCGAACATCTCGGGCGCGAACGTCGGAATCTGCGGGTACTGTACGTGATGCTTACCGGAGCACACGGTATCGCCGATGCTAAAGATGCCCGGGTCGAACAGGCCTACGATATCGCCTGCGTATGCCTCGTCCACGATGGCGCGGTCGTCGGCCATCATCGAGGTGCCCGTGGCCAGCTTGAGCTTGCGGTTGCCCTGCATGTGGAAGGCGTCCATGCCGCGCTCGAACTTGCCCGAGCAGATGCGCACAAAGGCAATGCGGTCGCGGTGGTTCTTGTCCATGTTGGCCTGGATCTTAAAGACGAAGCCGCTAAAGTCGTCGCGGCAGGGGTCGACCGGCTCGCTGGTGAGCGTGTCGGTGTAGGCGCGCGGCGTCGGGGCCAGACGCAGGAACTCCTTGAGGAAGGGCTCCACGCCAAAGTTGGTGAGCGCCGAGCCAAAGAACGCCGGGCTCAGCTTGCCGCAGGCAACGGCATCCAGGTCGAGCTCGTCGCCGGCGCCATCGAGCAGCTCGATGTCGTCCATCAGGTTCTTATGGTTCTCCTCGCCGATAAGCTCATCCATGGCGGGGTCGCCCAGCTCGGCCTCGACCTCGGCGACCTTCTTGGTGGCATTGGCGTGGCCGTCGCCCTCAAAGGCGATAACGCGACGGGTCTGACGGTCGAACACGCCGCGGAAGTTGCGGCCGCTGCCGATGGGCCAGTTCATGGGATACGTGTTGATACCCAGGACGTTCTCGATCTCTTCCATGAGCTCAAACGGATCGCGGGCCTCGTGGTCGAGCTTGTTCACAAAGGTAAAGATGGGGATATGACGCAGTGTACAGACCTTAAAGAGCTTTTTGGTCTGAGCCTCGACGCCCTTGGCACCGTCAATGACCATGACCGCGGCGTCGGCGGCCATAAGGGTACGGTAGGTGTCCTCCGAGAAGTCCTGGTGGCCGGGGGTATCGAGGATGTTGACGCAGGCGCCGTTGTAGGTGAACTGCAGCACCGAGGAGGTAACGGAGATGCCGCGCTCCTTCTCGATGTCCATCCAGTCCGAGACGGCGTGTTTGGCCGAGCTCTTGCCCTTGACCGAACCGGCGGTCTGGATGCTGCCGGTATAGAGCAGCAGCTTCTCGGTAAGCGTGGTCTTACCGGCGTCCGGGTGGCTGATGATCGCGAATGTGCGGCGCGACGAGATTTCATCCGACAGGCTTGCCATGCGGATCCTTTCTTGCGTTCTATATGCATTACGTCGATGTAACCGCACCATTGTAGCCGTGAAATACCGCCATAGGGCGCCTATCAGGACAAATTCATCAGTTGAGGTCTAGGCAGATGGTTGCCGGCGGCGTTCTACGGCAGATTGTCTCAATCTGTAACGGTAAGACGGGTTTCGAGCCTCCACCTGTTACAGATTGAGACAAACGGACAGGCCCGCCGGCACAATCTCAATCTGTAACATCTAGCCGCGCAAATCGACTCTTACTGTTACAGATTGAGACAAATAGGCAGACGGGCAAATAAGATCTCGATCTGTAACAGCAGGCGACCCAAAACGGACCCAGGTGTTACAGATTGAGATTGTTTTGGAGCAAGCGCGGCACCGGCGGGCTATTCCACATTTGGCTCTTGCATAACTGTGTATAGTGTATATATACTGTGCTTACCGGTTATATACACGTGTAGCCCAACAGCTAAGGAGCCGCTGTGGACATCATCCTATCCAATTCGAGCGACAAGCCCATCTACGAGCAAATAGCCTCGCAAGTCAAAGCTCCGATCCTTTCGGGCGCGCTCGCTGCGGGAGCCAAACTCCCCAGCATCCGTGCACTCGCGAGCGATCTTGGCGTGAGTGTCATCACCACCAAGCGCGCCTACGCCGACCTGGAGCAACTCGGCTTTATCTGCACCGTGCAGGGCAAGGGCTGTTTTGTCGCCGAGGGCAACCAAGAACTCTTGCGCGAAAACCAGCTCTGCCATATCGAAGAGCTGCTTGCACAGGCAGCGACACA
>CALGKS010000218.1 GCA_937930475.1 uncultured Collinsella sp.
CCTGACCGCGCTCGGGGTCGCGGCCGAGTTCGCGCACCAGGCCCTTGTCCACGAGCGACGCGATGACGCCGTCGGAGTTGACGCCGCGGATGCCCTTGACCACCTCGCGCGTGACGGGCTGGTGGTAGGCGATGACGGCCAGGGTCTCAAGCGCCGCCTGAGACAGCTTTTGCGTGTCCCAGCTCAGCAAGTAGGCCTCGACCACATCATGGTAGGCGGGGTGTGTAAACAGGCGCCAGCCACCGGCGACCTCGCGCAGCTGAAAGCCGCGGTTGGCCTCTTCGTACTCAACCTTGAGCTCGGCCAAAAGCGACGCGCACTCGCCCGGGGCGATATCCAGCGCAGCTGCCAGCGCGGGTGCGCTCACGGGGTCGCTCGACACCAGCAGCAGCGCCTCGAGGGCGCCTTTGAGGCTGTTTGCCTCCAGCGTGGAAAGCGTTGACATGGTTGGTCGCTCCTATTCGGTGAGCTCGGGGCCCTCGCCGGGCACGTATGCCTCGGCGCCCTCGACGCGGTTGATTTGAATGGTTCCAAAGATCTCGTCCTGGCTCAGCGTGAGCGAGCCGCGCTTTGCGAGCTCGAGCATAGCCAGGAAAGTGACGACAAGCTGCTCGGTCGTGGCGTCGCCGTCCAACAGCTCGCGGAAGGTGCAGGTTTGGTGCGCCATGGTAAAGCGGTCGACCGAGGCCACCGTCAGGTCGAGCGGCACGCGATGCGGAGCCACGTGCTCGGCCTCCAGCAGGAAGGTCTGGCGCTTGCCGTCCAGGTCGGCGCAGATGACGGCGAGACCGCGCAGGGTGATGCCGGCAAGGTAGTCGGGCATAAGGCCCAAAAACTCGGGGTCGGGGCCGGCCACGCGCGGATGCATGCGGCTTTCGGCCTGCATACGCGCGCCAAGGGCCGCCGCCGCGCCCTTAAACTGCTTGTAGGCGATCAGGCGCTGGATCAGGACCTCGCGCAGGGCGTCGCCGTCGAGCGCACTGAGCTCCTCGAGGTCTTCGTCGTCCTCGTCATCGTCGGCGGATTTGCTGGGGGCCTCCTGGGGCACCAGCGAGGCAGCCTTGATGTCCAAAAGGGTTGCCGCGACCAGCAAAAAGTCACTTGCGACGTCCAGGTCCAGCGCCTCGATGCGCTCGGCCTCGGCAAGGTATTGCTCGGCCACCTCGCTGATCGAGATGGCGCCGATATCAACTTTTTGGCGGGTTACCAGCTGCAGCAGCAGGTCGAACGGTCCGCTGTAGACCTGCGTCGACACGCGATACGACATCTTCGACCTCCTTTGACGGCGCCTTCGCGGCGCGGTTTGGGTGCATGTTGCGACC
>CALGKS010000219.1 GCA_937930475.1 uncultured Collinsella sp.
GCGGCAGGATGATGGTGCCAAACGGGTCGATGTGGTTGAGCGGGTTGAGCGAAACGCGGCCGCGCGAACGCGCCGTCTTGTCGCCGAGCGCCCAGGCCGCGGCGGCGTGCGCACTCTCGTGGATGACGATGCCCACGATGACGGCGACGGCGCTGGCGAGCAGGTTCATGAGGTAGCTGCTGGACATGGCGCTCCCCTAGCGGACGCGGCGCGAGGCGCGCGTGAGCAGGTAGTCTGCCACAAATAGAATTACGGCCACGATGGCGTAATCCAGGCGGAACACGCCGCCAAAGGGCGACGTGATGACGCCATAGCCGGCGATGGCGCTCGGCAGTGCGCGCGAAAGCTCAACGACAAAGCCAACGATCTGCAGCTTGGCGGTGAGGCCGCTAAAGCACAGCAGCACGGTCATCGCGCTCATAAAGATGCCGCAGATGCGACAGGCGATGGCGATGATGCTCATCGCCACGGCGGCGGCCTTACGAGAGTTCACGCGCGGTCTCCTCTTCGATCTGGGTAGAAAGCTCCAGCCATTCGTCCTCGAGCTTGGGCAGCTCTTGCTTAAGGCCGTTATATTCCCCCAGCGCGGCGTTGAACTTGTCCTGATCGGCATAAAGCTCTTCGCTCGCCATCAATTCCATAAGCTCGTCATAGCGGGCGCGCTTTTTGTCGAGCTCGTTCTCGATCTTCTTGAGCTGGTTGCGCACGCCCTTGAGCTTTTTGTTGAGCGCGGCGCGGGCCTGGGCCTCGGCGCGCTTTTGCTCCTTGGTCTTTTTGCCCTCGGCAGGCTTAGGCGCCGCGGCGGGGGTGTCGGCCTGGCCGGCGCTGGCTTTGGTGGACTTGGCCGCGGCCGGCGCGCTCTCCCCTGCCGCCTCGGCGGCGGCGCGGGCTGCGAGGTCCTCGCGCTTGTAGAGGTAGTAGTCGTAGTCGCCGTCGTAGACCGTGACCTTGCCGTCGCGGATATCGATCACGCGGTTGGCCACGGCGCGCACCAGGTGCTCGTCGTGGCTGATCAGTACGATGGTGCCGGGGAAGTTTTGCAGGGCGTTCTCGAGCATGTCCACCGAGTCGATGTCCAGGTGGTTGGTGGGCTCGTCCAGGCACAGGAGCGCCTCGGGCGCCACGAGCATCTTGGCCAGGGCCAGACGGGCCTTTTCGCCGCCGGAGAGGACGCGCACCTGCTTTTCGATGGAATCGTTGTCGCTAAACAGGAAGGCGCCCAGCAGGCTGCGCTGCTGCGGCACGGTCCACTTGGGCGTGACGGTGTCGATCTCTTGCAGGACGGTGTTGGACTCGGTCATGCCCTCGAGCGCGTGCTGGGC
>CALGKS010000220.1 GCA_937930475.1 uncultured Collinsella sp.
GGATGTGGCTAGAGACGATCACCGTCGTACCCGCCGCAGCGAAGCCGCGGATCTGGTCGCGCAGCTCCTCGATGCCGATGGGGTCGAGGCCGTTGGTGGGCTCGTCGAGCACGAGCAGGCGCGGACGGGCGATCAGCGCCAGCGCGAGCCCCAGGCGCTGCCGCATGCCCATCGAGAAGCGCCCGGCGCGCTTCCTCCCGGTGTCCGCGAGGTCCACGGCGGCGAGCACCTCATCTATGCGGCTCTCGGGAAGGCCCAGCAGCGTGGTGCGCACGCGCAGGTTCTCGCGCGCGGTGAGGTTGGGGTAGAGCGGCGCCTCCTCGATGAGGCTGCCGATTGCGTAGAGGTCCTCGCGGCGCCAGGCGTGGCCGGCAAAGAGAATCTCCCCGGCCGTCGGCCGCAGCATCCCGCAGATCATCTTGAGCGTTGTCGACTTGCCGGCGCCGTTGGGACCGAGCAGCCCGTACACCTCGCCCTCGCGGATATGAAGGCTCACGTCGGCCACGGCGTCCTGCGCCTGGTCGCCGCGGCCGAAGCGCTTGGTGAGCCCGCGCGTCTCGAGCATGTAACCCATGGGTTTATCCTTTCTCTTCCGGGCGCGCGGGCCGAGCCACCGTGCCCGCGCGCCTTACCTTTCGGGTTCACCATCCATGGTGGGGCGCGTTTCTAACGAAGCCGTAACGGCCGTTGGGTTCTTTTGGCGCCAACCCTTCTCGACCCGCACATCATGATTAATTTGCTTAAGGCAACAACTTTCCCGATCGGTGTAATCACCGAATCAAAACGTGTACATCAGCCATCAAAGATGCCGAATAATGTCATATTTGGAGGCTGATGTACACAAATGCAGAATCCCGCACAACCCAGTAGCATCCTCCATATGTCTGGACTCTCTATGCTTACGCTGGATAGACATCGCCAGAACGGGTATAGTATCGAAAGTTTTGTCGTTTACCAGCGGGGGAGTCCTGTGGGCATCAAGAAGAAGATCAAAAAGGAGCTTATCGGCACTTCCGATTACCCGTCGAATAAGATCTTTACGATCTCCAATTTCATCACCTTTACGCGCCTGATCCTCACGCTCGTCTTCCTGTACTTGTTTGTGACGGACAACAACCGTGTCGTCGCCATTGTCATCTATGCCATCGCGGCTTCCACCGACTGGATGGACGGGCAGATTGCCCGCATGACCAAAACGGTCTCGTGGCTCGGCAAGGTTATGGACCCCATCTGCGACCGTGCGCTGCTGTTTACCGGCGTGCTGGGCCTGGTAGTCCGCGGCGAGCTTCCCATCTGGGTCTGCGTGCTCATTATCGGCCGCGATATCTACCTGGGCATTGGCACGCTCATCGTGCGCCACTACCACCGGCGCCCCATCGACGTCGTCTTTCCCGGCAAGATTGCCACGGCGCTGCTTATGACCGGCTTCTCGCTCATGCTGCTTGGGTTCCCCGTCATCGACGGCTGGCATCTGCTGCCCGCCACGTTCACAGCATTCCCGGGCCTCAACGGCAGCTCGGTGCCTCTCGGCATCTTCTTTGTATACGGCGGCGTCATCTTCTCCATGCTCACCGCTGTCATCTATTCCATTAA